>DATCJQ010000571.1:0-10954 GCA_036562745.1 Flavihumibacter sp. | reverse complement strand
GAATTATTTTTTAATTCCACCTTTTTCACCACGGCGCGGATGGTCTCACCTTTCTTGAAATAATCCTGGGGAATCTGCTCGCTTTTGGGCAAAATCAGCTCATTTCCTTCCTCATCCAGCAGCAGGATTTCCTTTTTCCATACCTGATATACCTCGGCGTTCACGATTTCGCCAATGCGATCGCCATATTTTTTAACCAATACGTTCTTTTTCAGGTCGCTGATGCGGCTGGCAAGTGTCTGCTTGGCAGCCAGGATAGCCCGGCGGCCGAAATCCAGAATCTCCACTTCTTCGTACAATTCCTCCCCAACTTCGTAATCGGGCTCGATCTTGCGGGCTTCGCTGTAGGCGATTTGAGCCAGCGGATCTTCCACGGCACCGTCTTCCACGATCGTCCGGCGACGGATGATCTCCAGGTCACCTTTTTCCGCGTTTACGATCACGTCGAAATTTTCATCGCTTCCATATTTCTTCCTAAGCAGGGTCTTGAACACGTCTTCAACTACTTTCATCATAGTAGGCCGGTCGATGTTCTCTGCCTCTTTGAAATCCTGGAATGCTTCAATCAAATTGATACTTGCCATAGTAGTGTTATTTAGAAAACTACCTGAATTTTTGTTTGTTTTATATTTTCAAATAAAAGGGAGTGGGTGAGCACTTCCTTCTTTTTGTTCTTTCCCTTTGTTTCTTCCACCACGCAACCGTCTTCCGTTACTTCCAGCAGCTTGCCGCTGATAGGGGTGCCGTCCTGCAGGGTGATATCCACCATCCGGCCGATGTTTTTCTTATACTGCCTCCACAATTTGAGGGGCTCGTCCAACCCGGGTGATGACACTTCCAGCGAAAAATCACCGTCGGGGAACCAGCCTGCCTCCTCCATTTTCTTATACAAGGCACGATTGATATTCACACATCGCGCGATGGACATTCCCGTATCCGCGTCCAGATACACTTTGAAATTGTTGGTGGGCTTGATTTTCACCTCAACCAGGAAGCAATCCGGATCATTTTCCAGCAATTCTGTCACGAACTGTCCGACTGCCTGGATATATGTTTCGTTTGCCACGCTACCTCGGTTTGATATTTCAAAAATAGAAGAAGGGAACGCTTCCGTTCCCTTCGCTTGCTTCATTTTTCCGTTGCAAATGTATGATAAAAGCAGTATACAAACCAAATCACGCTCTACACGGCCCGGCTGCTCTTTGCCACGGAAATCATTTCTAAACCACTGCAATGCCCTTATGACGGGGGATGACCACCGCGGGTTGCATGCCGGTTCCGAAACTTGCAGCAGGCCCGGATCCTGATCCCCCCGGGGTATTCAAACGATGGTTTCACCGGGGAAGATTAACAAAAAGATCGGCACAGAGGTCTTACCTTTGTGAGGCTATGTTAAAAACTGTATTACTACTGTTATTGGCGTACATCGCGTACCGGTTCATTTTTGGATTTGTATTACCCGTTGCAAAGGCCACCCGTACCGTGCGACGCCAATTCAAAGCCGCCCAGGAAGAAATGGAAGCCCGTATGCGTCAGCAAAATGCTTATCAGGAAAATAACTCATATGGACCGGCCTCCGGCTATGGTACAAGCTCTGCCCGGACTCAGGACCGGAACTCCGATCTGTCGAAAGGAGAATATATCGAGTTTGAGGAGGTGAAGTAGAGCGGGACGAGGGAACGAAGGAAACGAAGGGAACAAAGGGGACAAAGGAAACGAGAGGACAAAGGGAACGAAGGGGACAAAGGGGACGAAGGGAACGAGGGGGACGAAGGGGATGAGGAGCTGATGGGCGACTGAAAACAAGCATTAAAAAAATCGATATAAAAAGGGGTGCATTTCAATTGCACCCCTTTTGGTTTTATAGTCGAAATGTTGGAAATGTTCCAGCCTTCCCGGCCCCGGAGGTTAAGTTAGATGGCCCGCACCCCTCCTACAGGCCCAGATCCAACACTGTTTTCCCATCTGTCAGGAACAATCCGTTGAGTCCCGCCTCGCGGGCACCATCCACATTGGTGCTGGTATCATCGATGAACAGGGTGGTGGCCGGATTGATGCCGGCATCCTTAATCAGCGCCTGAAAAGCATCCACATAAGGCTTGCGTTTGCCGAAAATATGGGAGTAATACGCTTTTTCGAAGTGCAGATCGAAGGGCTTGCCGGGAAATTCGGCGCTGAACTTCAGCTGAAAGGCTTCGTGATGGATGCTGTTCGTATTGCTGAAAAGAAAAACCCGGTAGCGGCCTTCCAGACTGCGCAGCCAGTTGATCCGGTCGGGAGGGAAATCCAGCAGCATGGCATTCCAGGCTTTGGTAATGGTTTCATCATCCACCTTTAACCCGGTTTCCTTGCGGAAATAACTGTAGAATTCGTGTTCGGAAACCGCTCCGGTTTCCAACTGCTCAAACAGCGGAGATGCCTGGTATTGCGAAAAATAACGGTGAAAATCGGTGAGTCCAAGTTCCTTAAATGCGCGTTCGGTGGCCTGAAAATCGACATTCAAAATCACGCCGCCCAAATCCAGCACAATGCTTTCAATCTTTTCCATGGAACTAAGGTACGACTTCCCGCCTTAGCGCTTCAGGATGCGAATGGCCACGCGGCGGAAATCAATCTCCTGTCCCTCCGACTGCAGCGCGATGAACCCTTTCTTAAGCGGGGTGCCATCCACTTTTATAGCGGGATCATAATTCGTCACGACGCCGCCCCCGATGCGGGGTTTGGAATAGGTAAGCACGGTATCGCCGTTGATAATATGCTTAATGATGCTGTCGCCCAACACGATGGCTTCAGCGGTTACCCACTGATCACCTTCATAGGTTTTCGATTTCGAATCGATACAATGGTTGGTATTGAGTTTGCCCTCATATTCCACTTCGGTGCCGGGGGTGCACAAATTACCGGTCGGACGCGGATTGCCATCGCCCAGTCCGCCGAGGAATTGCATTTCGATGGATATCGGCCAGTCCTGATCTTTTAACATGGTGCGGGGGTCCTGCGAGTGCAGCATCACACCGCTGTTGCGGATGGTATATGGCGGCGCATCCTGCTTGAATTGCCCGGCGAAACGATATTCCACCAGCAGGTGGTAATGCGAAAAGGGCCGTTTAAAATAGAGATGGGCAAACTGATCATTATAAGCCCCGTATTGATCGTACCGAACCTTGATCATGCCATCCTCCACGCGGAAGGTATTGCCGAAATTCACACCCACATCGTGATGATTCACCTTCACAATCCAGTTTCGGATATGCCTGCCATTGAATAGTTCAATCCACTTCTGATCATCACGCCCGTGCTGGGAGAAGGAGCAGATGAAGACCAGCAGGGCAATAGGCGCTACGGAGAAAAGCCGGTATCGGTTCATGGCCTCAAAACTAGGGCATTTTACGTCAGCGCAACCAGGTGAAATTGGCCGATTGGCAATCGCGCGAATTGGTGCCGATAAACACGGTGAACTCGCCGGGTTCCCAGTCGTAACGTAAGTTGTGATCGTAAAACTTTAGCATATCCGGGGTGATCTCAAATTGAATTTCCTTTGATTCACCCGGATTCAGACTGATTTTCCGGAACCCCTTCAGTTCCTTAAGCGGCCGCGTATTCGATCCCACAATATCGCGGATATAAAGCTGAACCACTTCCTCACCGGCCAGGTTTCCGGTATTCGTTACCGTTAGTGCAGCCATTAGTTTTTCATTGCCCTTCAGCTGGGTTTTGCTCAGGCGCACCGCACTGTAATCAAACTTCGTATAACTAAGACCGTAACCAAAGGGATACAGCGGGGTATTGGACACATCGAGGTAGTTGGAGCGGAATTTCTGGAATTCGTCTCCCTCCAGCGGGCGGCCGGTATTTTTGTAACTATAATAAATGGGAATCTGTCCCACATTTCGTGGGAAACTCACCGGTAGTTTGCCGGATGGATTCACGGCACCGAATAACACATCACTTATGGCATAACCGGCTTCAGAGCCCGGGAACCACACGTTGAGAATTGCGGGCAGCAGCTCGTCCTCTTCCACAATCGTGAGCGGCCGGCCCGTGAACAACACCATCACCACCGGCTTACCACTGGCAACCAGGGCACGCAGCAATTTTTTCTGGCTTTCGGGCAGATTAAGATCCGTGCGGCTGGACGATTCCCCCGTGAATTCCGCCAGCTCTCCCATGGCGGCCACCACCACATCCGACTGGGCTGCAACGCGCAACGCTTCCGCAATCAGTGTATCAGGATCGCGATTATCGCGCTGCCAGGGCTTGCCGAACACACTGGTACGTGCTTCGAGCGCGGAGTCTTCCGTTACGTTGGCCCCCTTGGCGTACAGAACTTTCAGATCCGGACCGGCCAATTCCCTGAGCCCGGCCAGCAGCGATGTTGCTTTTGAAACATCGGCCGACACAGCCCAGGTTCCCACCATATTTTCACGGGCATCAGCCAGTGGTCCCACCAGCCCGATGGTACCTTTTTTCTGCAGCGGTAAGATGTTTTGATTTTTCAGCAACACAAATGAACGCGCTGCGGTTTCGCGGGCAGTTTTCCGGTGTGCCGCGTTGAAGATTTCATTGGCCGCACGATCATCCCTGCAATAGCGGAAAGGATCTTCGAATAATCCGAGTTTATATTTCGCTTCGAGGACGGCCCGGCAGGCGCGGTCGATATCTGCCTGACTAACTTTCCCTTCCTTCACTGATTTTTCAAGCGTGCTAAGGAATCCTTCGCTCACCATATCCATGTCCAGCCCGGCTTTAACTGCCAGCGCTGATACGGCCTGCAGATCACCCATGCCGTGATCAATCATTTCACTCACGGAGGTATAGTCAGAAACCACCAGGCCTTTGAACCCCCATTGCTTGCGCAGCACATCGGTCAGCAGCCATTTATTGCCGGTTGCGGGCACTCCTTCCACATCGTTGAAAGATGTCATTACGGAACCCACGCCTGCATCGATGGCGGCTTTATATGGCGGGAAATAATCGTTGTACATTTTAATACGACTCATGTCCACGGAGTGATAATCGCGTCCGGCCTCGGGGGCACCATAGAGGGCAAAATGTTTAACGCAGGCGAGCAGGGTTGTATCGGCCGCCAGGTTCCTGCCCTGATATCCACGCACCATGGCTGCCGCGATGGCTGAACCAAGATAGGGATCCTCTCCTGAGCCTTCGGAAATCCGTCCCCAGCGCGGATCACGCGACACATCCACCATGGGCGAGAAAGTCCAGTTCAGCCCATCAGCCGTGGCTTCTTTTGCAGCTATGCGGGCCGATTCTTCGATCCGGGCCATATCCCAGCTGGCGGCCATGCCCAGGGGGATGGGGAAAATAGTGCGATAACCATGAATCACATCCATACCGAAGATGATCGGAATTTTGAGCCGGCTTTCCTTCACGGCCAGTTCCTGAATTCTCCGGATGCGCTGGGGAGATGACACACTGAATATTCCGCCCACTTTCCCCTGTTTGATTTTTTCTTCAACACCGATACTTACCACAGAGCCGGTGGTCGCTTCGCCACCCACTACCAGGTTGAGCTGTCCGATTTTTTCCTGAAGGGTCATTTTGGCCATCAGGCCGTTGATAAAACTGTTCATTTTCGAGGCCGACTGACCATACCCCATTCCGCTTGTCAAAAGCAGGTTGCTTATGAAAATGGTTGTCAGCAGGATGCTGTACTTCGGAAAACTGGACTCGGTGCTCATGGCGTGAAGTTTATTTTTTCAAATGTGGTTTAATGATTTTCTGCCAGATCACGTATCCGTTGGCGTTCATGTGCAAACTGTCTATGGTGAAAATTTCCCCGATGGGCTGCCCGTCGGGTTGCAGCATCGCAGGATACACATCTATGAAACTGGTACGTTTCTGTTTGCGAAGGAAGTCTCTGATCTGTGCATTGGCGGCGGAAAATTTGGGCAAGAGATGTCTTCTGCTCGGACTCGGTTTCATCGCCACATAACTGATCGGCACTCTGGGCAGGCGCAGGCGGATATCCCAATACAATTGTTTGAATCGGTTAACAACGGTTTCCACGGTGATGGTATCGGAACTCGCGAAATCATTCTCGCCACAGTATATCACGATTTGTTTGGGTTCATAGGGATAGACGATGAAATCCTGATAGCGGATAAGATCAGCCAGGGTGGAACCTCCGAATGCCCGGTTCACGATGGTGTAGCCTGGGAAATAGTCGGCCACATCGCGCCAGAATGTGAAGGAAGAGCTGCCTATGAAAAGGATGGAACCGGCTGGTGGTTTGCTCTGACTATCGGCCTGCTGAAACTTAACGATATCGTCATAAAATGGTTTGCCGGAATAAAACGACAGGGGCGGCGCCTGATCATTTGTCTGGCCCAGACCAACGATTCCGACTGCTGAAACAAGAATTGCTAAAACAAATTTTTTGATACTCTTACGCATGTTTGAAATGGTTTTTAATGTACTGTCTGAACCGGGGTTCGCTGCGAAACTCCGTTTTCATTTACAGCTTCTATACTGTAATAGTAAACTTTTTCTTTATCCATTCCTTTAAAATAGTACTCATTCGCGTCGTGCACCATGATGCAGTTGTACAGTTTATCGGGGGCAGTTCCGTAATAAATATTGTAGGCATAGGCGTTGTCAACCGGCGACCATTTGATATAAGCACTTCGTTTGTCCTTCTCCGTACGTAATACAAGAAAAGTTTTTACAGAGTCCGGCGGATGGCCGTTTCCTTTTCCGAAAACCCTGAATCCGGACAGGGCGAATTTGCCGGTGGGCATATGGATATTCTCCAGTTTCAGGTAGCGTGCTTTGATGGGTGCTTTGAATTCGATATAGTCATGCGGCACATCTTTTTTGTTCTGGCTTTTATCAACAACGAGCGTCCATTTTTTGCCATCGGTTGAACTGTAGAGTTTATATTGATGGTAGGTATCCGTTTGCTTGCCCAGGAATTCGGCGTCCTGATCGGCATAGTTTATCTGCACGGCATGTACGGTACTGATTTCGCCCAAATCGGTTTGTATCCACTCTCCCTTATTGCCCGTAGCGGCGCTCCAGTAGGTTTTGATGGATTCATCCACCGCGTGATTGGCATTATAACTGCCATGGGTAGACGAAACCTGAACCGGCTTTTTATAATTGAGCAGCATCCATCCGGTGAAGCGACTCTTCAGATGATCGGCCGGTCCATTGGGCAGGAAATGCGGATAATCGCCGAAGGCCGTATTACTGTACATGACGCCATCCTTGTCGAAGCCCGCCGGCCAGATTCCGTTCCTTCGTTCGAACGTATTTTTTACGCTGATGATCATGGTGGATACATGCCAGTAATTGTTCCAGGGATCCTGATAGGTGGATCCATGTCCAGCCCCGCGCGCAAATCCGCCCGGCTTGAAGCTCACCGGATCCGATTGAGGGGTGAAGGGACCCAGGGGTGAATCCCCCACAACCACACCATCGGCATAGCCGCTCATTTCAGTACCCGGACCGCCCCACTGCAGGTAGTATTTCCCATTGTGTTTGGTCATCCATGCACCTTCGATGAAACCGTCGAGAAAGGTATTATCCATATACTCGCCAAATCGATGCCAGCCATAACGCCAGTCTTCCAGAAAATACATTTCCTTCCGCGTACCGATCGGCTGAAACGTTTTACGATCGAGCTCGATTCCATACAGCGGATAGCGGTTGCTGCTTCCGTTGTACATGTAGAAACGCCCGTCATCATCCAGGAAAAATGCGGGATCCCATCCCCCGATTTCCAGAGAATCCAGCGCTTCCTTCCATTCATTCCCCTTGGGATTGGTGCTCATCCACAGCGGAAAATCGCGCGTGTAGGTGGATCCGAACACCAGCATGGTATCGCCCAGCACTACCGCGGCCGGTGCGCAGAGTTCATCATATACTTTATGATAGGACTTGAGGAACTTTCTCGGCACGAAATTCCAGTTCAGCATATCATTGCTCCACCAATAACCCCGTTGGTTAGTCGAAAACAGGTAATAATCTCCTTTGTAAGTCACGATTACCGGATCGGCCGTTGCGCGATGCCGACCCCATTCCGAAAAATTGGGAATCGGCGTATATCCGTAATCGAGATTAATCGGATTGCAGTACGTGCTTTGTGCCAGCTCCGGAAGCTGCTGCTTCCTGGTTTGAAGCTGCGCCTCCCCGGGAACAGCCAGGAGCAGCACAACAAACCGGAACCAGCGGAAATCCAGACTGTATTTGCCCGCCCCGCGAATAAAGTAAAGCAGCCCCAGCAGCACAAATAAAAAGGGATGCTGGTCCTCGTACCAGATCCTGCCCTTACCGATACCGAATGCGATGAAAACCATGGTCAGCATTAAGGCGATTACCGCCGGACGGGTAAAGAGCCCCACCGCAAGCAGCAAACCGCTCACGAGTTCGGCAGCCTTGCCGATATAAACCCAGATCAGAGCCGTCTCCGGATCCAGTGATCTGAACCAGCTCGCATATTCCTTCATCTGTCCCCCGTCCGTGATTTCCCACCCGTGATATGCCATCATCAGACCCGTGATTATACGGACAATCGCCCAGCCCGGCTCCAGGAACACCGGCGAACTACTCCCTAAATTCTTAATTATCTTATTCATTTTCATCGCTTTACATATTCACTACCCGTCGGGCACCCGACGGGTACCCGACGGGTGCTAGCGGAGATGGGGGCTTTGGAAGCCCAGTTTTCGGAGGCCGCGTTGCACTTCGGGACAGGACATAAAGAGGTTCCAGATCAGACTGGAACGGTAGTTTTCGATCATCACAATGATGGGGCCCTGATCGATCGCAAGGTGGCTGTCGGCAAACCAGTTCTGTGTTTCGTTGAAGGCGTCCACAAATCCGTATTCGGACCAGATTTTATCGCCGAGCTTTTCGTAAAAATGCCGCAGCGCCTGCATCGAAAACTCGGGCGTGTACGGGAAAGCGGAGAGCGCAGCTGTAGGTGTAATGGTCCCGAAATCGTTGGTGGGCGAATGTGCATTGTAACCGTTATAGGTATCGCTGGCCGTGAGTCCCCAGCACTCCGGTCCGTAGCCCTTGAAATTATTCGGATTCCGCACGCAGTGTTCGCGATTGATCAGCGTGTGGTTGCGATTCTGAACCCAGTAATCAGCATAGTTATCCTTAAGGCCGCGGGGATCCAGGCCCAGAAAGGAATAATGCGAAAAGAAAAGCGGCCCGCCATAATCAAATCCCAGTGGCAGGGGTATACCGTAAAACTCCCTACCATTTTTGAAGAAATTGCTCTGCGCCCATCCGTTATGGTACACGGAGGCACTAACGGGATAGCGATCCGCGGAAGCAGCCAGCACGTACATGATCAGACATTCGTTGAAACCTCGCACCGGAAAGTTCATGGCCCATCCGTTATTCGGACTCCAATGCCAAAACAGTACATCCTGATTATTGGTGAACCAGTTCCATTCGATTTCATGCCAGAGCCCGTTGATGCGATTCCGCAGTTCTGTTTCGACCGGATCCTGGCCAACAAAATATTGCCTTGCAGTGAGCAGGCCCTGGAATAGAAAAGCGGTTTCCACCAGATCGGCGCCGTCATCCTTTCTGCTGAAAGGAATGGTTTTACCCGTTTCGCCATTCAGCCAGTGAGGGAAGACGCCGTGGTAGCTGTCGGCCTTGCCGAGAAATCGAACCATCTTCAAAAGAAATCGGGCAGCCGTATCGCGGGCGATCCATTTTCGTTCGGCGGCCACAATCACGGCCATAATCCCAAAGCCGGTACCACCAGTGGTCACCACTTCATCACCATAGTTGAAGGAGGTATTGCTACGTTCGCGGGCAAGTCCGGATACCGGATGCGCAAAATCCCAGAAATACCGAAAGGTCTGCTTTTGCACAAGGTCGAGCAGGGCGGAATCGGACAAATTACGCGGACGGTCTGCCGCAGCAAAAGCCTGCTTTCGCCCGGACTGTTTTTTCTGCGCATATGCATAACTGTTATGCAGGAGCAGAATGAGTAAAAAAGCAGATATAATAGATTTAGTCATCTTTCAAGGTTATGCTCCACTACGATAATCAGGGTCGGACAAAACATTTTACAAATAAGGTGCGGTGAAACCCAATTTATTTAATCCGGCTTTCAACTCCGGCGCACTGGTAAACAAATTCCAGAGTAAACCACTTCGATGGTTTTCAATCATGATGATGATGGGCCCCTGATCGATCGCGAGAAAGCTGGAAGCAAACCAGTATCGGTGCAGGGAAAATGCATCCACAAACCCGTAATCCTGAAAGAGTTTATCGCCCAGCACATAGTAGTAAAATTTCAGCGCTTCCATCGATTCATCGGGTGTAAAGGGCATCGATGCGATCGCACCGGCAGGCGCAATCACTCCGAGATCGTTGGTGGGTGAGCTGGCGGCGTACCCATCGGGTATATCACTGGCCGTAAGTCCCCATACCGATGAACTATACCCGAAATAATGGTTCGGGTTTTCTATGCTATGACGCTGGCTGATCAGGGCGTGTTGCCGGGTTTGGACCTGGTAATCGCCATAAGCATCTCTGAGCCCATTCGGATTAATTCCCAAAAATGAATAATGCGAGAAGAACAGGGGCCCGCCGAAAGGCTCACCCAGCGGCAGTTCGAGGCTGTAATAGGATTCGCCGTTCCGGATCGCGCCACCACGCGCCCATCCGTTATCATAAGCTTGTTTGGGAATAGGATGTGTGGGCGAACCGGCGGCCAGCACATAGGTGAGGAGACATTCGTTCCAACCGCGGACCGGCAGGTTCATATCCCATCCGAAATCGGGACTCCAGTGCCAGTATAGCAGATCACCGCCATCCTTCAGGAAGAAGTCCCATTCCACCGCTTCATATAAATCTGTGATGGCAGCCCGAAGGGATGTTTCAGCTGCCGAGGCACCATCAAAATACTGACGCGCGGAAAGCAGTCCCATCATGAGGAAAGATGTTTCGACGAGATCCGCGC
>DATCJQ010000570.1:0-3019 GCA_036562745.1 Flavihumibacter sp. | reverse complement strand
GTTCAACGGTGGGAGGAGGCAGGTGTTCGCCCGTGGCGAGGAAATGTTTGATCTCGTTGAAGATCCAGGGATAACCAATGGCAGCACGACCAATCATGATACCATCAACGCCAAAACGTTTTTTGTATTCCGCAGCTTTTTCGGGAGAATCGATATCGCCATTGCCAAAAATCGGGATAGTAATCCGCGGATTTTCTTTCACGCGGGCAATATGTGTCCAGTCGGCTTCGCCCTTGTATAGCTGGCTACGGGTACGTCCGTGAATGGAAAGGGCCTTGATACCCACATCCTGCAAACGTTCGGCAACTTCGCCAATATTGATGGAGTCGGCATCCCAGCCCAGACGGGTTTTAACGGTAACCGGTAAACTCGTGGAACGCACGCAGGCAGCGGTGAGGCGAACCATGAGGTCGATATCTTTCAGCACGGCAGCACCAGCTCCCTTGGTTACTACTTTTTTCACCGGACAACCAAAATTGATATCGAGCAAATCGGGCTGAACGGCATCTACAATACGGGCACTCATTGCCATGGCTTCTTCATCGCCTCCGAAAATCTGAATGCCGATCGGACGCTCGGCCTCATAGATATCGAGTTTCTGGCGACTCTTGATGGCGTCGCGGATAAGTCCCTCGCTGCTGATAAATTCGGTATACATGAGATCGGCGCCGTTGGTTTTACAAACGGCACGGAAGGGCGGATCGCTTACATCTTCCATGGGTGCAAGAAGCAGCGGAAAATCCGGGAGTTTTATTTGACCGATCTTAATCATCCTGTTCTGAAGGCGCAAAGTTACGCCATAATTGACCAGTTCTGCCTAAAATATCGCATCTTGCAGAACTAGTATGAATACTTATCTGAAGTATAAACCGGCCTGGCTGCAACTGGTTGTTTTTGGCAGTCTGACATTCGGCAGTTACTTGGCGCTAGGTTTGGTGGCATTTTACGGGGTATCATCTGCACTTGGTTTGTCGTTCGATGAGCTTCAGGCGATGGATACGTCCAATCCCCGGGTGCTCACCGCGCAAAAATGGCTGCAGGCTTTATTGAGTGTGGCTATATTCCTGGTTCCCTCCCTCCTGTTTGCCTATCTGAGCGATCGACGTCCCCTTCGTTTCCTGGGTCACAAATCGCCCCATCCAGCGGGATTCTGGTGGATTGGCATTGCCGTATTGCTGGTGGCTTTCCCGGCAGCCTCCTGGCTGAACCAGGTGAATCAGCAAATGCACCTACCGGCTTCCATGAAAGCAACCGAGGATCTGCTTCGTGCCGCCGAGCTTCGCGTAAACGAGCAGATGAAAGCTTTTCTGGACATGAACTCTTTCGGAGATCTGCTCACCATGTTACTGGTAATGGCCGTATTGCCTGCGATCTGCGAAGAGATTTTCTTCCGCGGGATATTACAACGGATATTTATTCAGATAAGCCGCCGTCCCTGGATAGGAATTATAATTTCCGCGTTCTTATTTTCCGCCTTTCACGGGCAGTTCTTCAGCTTTTTCCCGCGCCTCTTGCTGGGGATTTTGCTGGGGGCCGTATTCTGGTACAGCGGTTCGATCTGGCCGGCGATACTGGGGCACTTTGTAAACAATGCCATCCAGGTGGTGATGGTGTATCGCGACAAGAGTTTTATTGACCAGGAACCGGTAATGGAACCCATGGTGGTGGTAATTAGTGTACTGGCAATAGTGGGACTGGTTTATTATATGCGGAAAATCTCCCATACTCATTTTGGCGAACTGTACGATACAGATGATGATTTGATCCTGCCGTCTCACCGAAACCACAACGATCAATAAAAGCATCATCAGGCATGGCATTTAACTGGAAAACATTTTGGACCCGCGCATTTACAGCCCTGATTTTTGTGGCGGTGATGCTAACCGGTTTGTTATGGAATCAATACAGCTTCTTCCTGTTGTTCAGTATAGTTCATTTCGGATGCTGGTACGAGTACCAGCGGCTGGTTGGCCGTTTTGAACCGCGCTACAAGCAATTGACCGCTTTCCATCGCTGGGGCATTCAATTGGCGGGTTGGTGTTTCATGCTGTTTTTTACCGGTGATCATTTCGCCCGGGGAAGTCTGTCGCTGCATGCCATCGGCTGGTGGCTGGGCATGATTTTCCTGTTTGTATTACCAATTACGGAACTGCTGTTTACCCGACATATTGAACTGATCAATATTCGTTATTCTTTTCTTGGAATCCTGTATATCTCGCTGAGTTGGGGATTGCTGATGCATTTGCGGACGCTGCCCGATATCGGGATGGTAATCCCCCTCGCAATTATTTTTTCCATTTGGGTGAATGATACCATGGCCTACCTCGTGGGATCCGCGATCGGAAGAACGCCCCTCAGTGCGATCTCTCCCAAAAAAACCTGGGAGGGAACCGTAGGCGGCATTCTGCTGGCAATAACGACAATCAGCCTGCTTGCGCACTGGCTCGATTATCCGGTGTACCATGCCGCAGCCATCTCGGCCATTGCCGCCATTGCCGGAACTTTTGGCGATTTGCTGGAAAGTAAACTCAAACGTATGGCAGGAGTAAAAGACAGTGGTCAGATCATGCCCGGGCATGGCGGGTTTCTGGATCGTTTCGACTCCCTGCTGATTGCCACCCCCTTCATCTGGTTATATGTACAGATTTTTATCCTGGGGTAATCATTTAGCCAATCGGGTTACAGGGGTTGTTACCCCCGGTTGTGCCGGTTCTCAAACCGGTAACTTATCTTTGTAATATGGAAAGTATTTTGCAGCAAATCGAATCGTATAAGACGGAGATCAGTGCCCTGGAGATGAATGGCGCCGCTTCCCTCGAAGAATACCGGATCAAATACCTCAGCACAAAAGGAATTGTAAAGTCACTTTTTGCCGAAATGAAAAATGTTCCGGCCGACCGGAAAAAAGAGTTTGGTGCCGTACTGAATTCATTCAAACAGTTTGCTGAAGAAAAATACGAAACCTGGAAACAGGCCCTCGAAGACCAACAGGAAACAGCGGAATCGAACAGTGATTTCA
>DATCJQ010000569.1:0-3701 GCA_036562745.1 Flavihumibacter sp. | reverse complement strand
GTGAAGCGCATCTTTCACGGTGGTGGCCAGGGGCTTTTCCACCATCACCGGAATGCGGAGGGGTAATGCAGCTTCCACCACGGCCAGGTGTTCATCAATGGCATTAAAAGCCAGTACAGCGGCCGGGCGCTTTTCCTTCAGCACCTTATTCAGGTCGGTAAAAAACAGGTTATCGGGGAGTTTGTACTGCTTTTTATAGCGGGCAACCAGCGATTGATTGGGCTCCACGATGGCAACAATATCCACCCGCTTTTCGCGATAATAATTCAGAATACCATGAACATGATCGTGCGTCATGCCCACCACCACCACTTTCAGGGGCTGAGCCTGGCTGATGAATCCGATCATAAGAAACAGTGCGATCAACGCCGTCTTCAGGGCGCCGCCATGCCTGAATGCCTTATCGGCATTGCGCCGGCAGCGGTTGAATAAATTACTCATAGGTATATTCCAGTTTACCCATCAATTGTTGTTGTTTGTTGTACACCAGTTCCATTCTTCTCAATCCATTGGGAAGATACTGATAAAACCATTGCTCATAAGCATTGGAACCGGCCGGCACCAGGGTCATTTTCTTCACCTGGTTGTTTTCGTTGTACTCAAAAATATAATCGGGCAGGAGGCGCTGGGCTTTCTGGTTATACCGTACGATATCGGTCAAACGATTGGCATTGTCGTAATAGTAATAGTGAATGGTGGTGGGCAGCTTTTTGCGGCTCACATGCTCTTCCACCGGGTTGCCGTTTTCATCCAGCACAAACTTCACCACCGTGGTATCGGAATTGTTCAGGATGCGGATCATCTGCTCGGGTTGTCCAGCCGCGTTATAGGTCCACTTGTGTACTTCGGTGGTGCTGATATTGTCAGACAGGCTTTTGGTATCCAGCGTAAGCAGTCTGCCTTCGTTGTCGTACTGATAGGTGGTGAGGTTGGACGCATTTTGCGAGGTGTCGCGGGTGCGGATCAGCCATCCCTTCTCGTTATATACGGCTTCCATCCGGCTATTGCCAGTCTCGGGATTGGAAGTGGTGGTTACCAGGGTGCGTTTGGCGGCATTCACCTCCAGCACCACCCGGTAATCGGTCAGCTCCTCGGAACGATTATCGTAACTACGGACGGTGAGGCGCTTAACTCCCTGCTTAATCAGGTCCTGATATCGTTGGTTGGTCTGGCGGTTTGTAACCAAATCGTTGTAATAATACTGCGCGAAGGCGCCGGCCGACAGGGCCAGGCTCAGGAGAAGTAAACCAATGCTTTTCATTCTTTTCATATGTTGAATTTCCGGACACCTGCAAGTTACAGGAGTGATTAGTTTGCCCTGCTTAATTATTTGTAATTATTTTTATCCAAATTTTAACAGGTGTCGCACTATCAGGAAAGAAAGGAGAACGACTGTCTCAATTGCGGGACGGAAGTGGCTGGCAGATACTGTCAGAAATGTGGTCAGGAGAATATCATAGCCCGGGAATCGTTCTGGAGCCTGGTAACCCATTTCGTGTATGATATCACCCATTTCGACAACAAATTTTTTGGAACCATCGGTAAGATGCTGACCAAACCCGGACAGGTATCGCTCGAATATACCCAGGGTAAGCGTAACAGTCAGCTCAACCCGATCCGGATGTATGTATTCACATCGGCCTTTTTCTTTATCATTTTCTTTTCTACGTTTTCCCTCGACAATATTGGCCGTGGTGATACCGAAATACGAAAGGAGCGCCTCGCCAATCTGCAACGGGCCCGCCAGGTGCTGGAGGAGCAATCGCTGCAATCATCCGACTCCATTGAAAGAGCCACCGCCAGAAAGGTTTACAGCGACCTGCAGGCCGAAATAGCTGTGGTGCAGCAACAGTTGGAGGCCGCCCGGAAAAAGGATTCGTCCAATATTGAGCAGACCCAGGATTTGCTCGACAGCCTGCAGCAGAAAGGGGTGCCGATAAAACCCACCCGTAAGAAAAAGAACGATCTGAATTTCGACTGGAGCGTGGATTCAACGGAAAAGCCCTATTCTTTCATGGGATACTATTCGCAGGAAGCCTATCAGCGCATGCAGCAGGCCCTGCCGAATGATAAACGGGATGGATGGGTACGCAGGGCATTTACCACCAAAATCATCGCGGCCACGGAAGCGGGACAAACACAGGGGGAGAAGGCCATGATCCGGGCGTTCTCGAATAACCTGGTGCATAATTTCCCGAAAATGCTGTTCGTGTCACTGCCCTTTTTTGCCTGGTTCCTATCGATCCTGTATGCACGAAAAAAACGCTGGTTTTATTCGGATCACGCCATTTTTACGATTCATACCTATTGCGCCACCTTCATCTTTTTACTGGGATTGATAGCCCTGGGCGCGCTGAAGGATGCAACCGGCTGGGGTATTATCGGCTGGCTGCGGGTAATCGGAGCCTTCGCCGTATGGTTATACCTTTACAAGGCCATGCGGAAATATTATGGTGAGGGCAGGAGCAAAACCATTCTGAAGTTTACTTTGTTAAATATTCTCTCCTTCATCATGATGCTGTTCTTATTGGTGATATTTACGGCGATAAGCGCCATGCAAATTGCCAATGCAACACATTAATAATACGAGATAACCATAATCGCTATGCAAACACCCGCTCAGGAAGCTTTTGGGAAACTGGTGGAAATCATGAATGATCTTCGGGAGAAATGCCCCTGGGACCGCAAGCAAACCATTCACAGCCTGCGCCAGCAGTCTATCGAGGAACTCTACGAACTGGCCGATGCCATCTCTGCGGAAGACTGGAAGGGCATCAGGGAAGAACTGGGAGATATGTTTCTGCACCTGGTATTCTATTCGAAAATCGGGGAGGAGCAGGGGCAGTTCCGCCTGCACGAGGTGTTAGAGGGAATTAATGAAAAACTGATTCGGCGGCATCCGCACGTGTATGGTGATGTGAAGCTCGATGATGCCGATGACGTGAAAAAGAACTGGGAACAGCTAAAGCTGAAAGAAGGAAAAAAATCGGTACTGAGTGGGGTGCCCAAATCACTGCCTGCAACAGTCAAGGCCATGCGCCTGCAGGAAAAAGCCAAACAGGTGGGATTTGAATGGGATAACCGCGAGCAGGTCTGGGAAAAAGTGGAGGAGGAAATGGCAGAACTGAAAGCGGCCGTGGCTTCGGGCAGGCAGGATCATATCGAGGAGGAGTACGGCGACCTGATTTTTTCCCTGATCAATTATGCACGGTTTTTGCAGGTGGATGCCGAACATGCCCTGGGTCGTACCAATCAGAAATTTCTTGATCGCTTTACACAGATGGAAGAAATGGCTGCACGCCGCGGCCAAAATCTTAAGGATCTTAATCTGGAAGAGATGGACGCCCTGTGGAATGAAATAAAAGCGAAAAAATCATCGAGTTGATTCAATTCGTCGTCGGTATATTAAGAAAGAATGCCTATTTCCTTTTAGGAGCTGCCTGGCTTTTCACTATAGCCTTTATCATCAACAATTATTTTGTGGGAGCATCTTCTGCGCCCTATCTGCAAAAGGCTATTGAATCGAGAATCCAGGTACAGGAAAAACAGGTCGAAGCCCTGAGCCGTGATACCGCATTGCTCAAAGTGCTGGCTGAGGGAACCTATGATCTGGCGCAGCTGCAGCGACTCGGACGAAACGGTCCGGGTATCTTCCTGTATAAAGCCGATGCCTATAATAACTGGAATCTGCAGTTCTGGAG
>DATCJQ010000568.1:0-11566 GCA_036562745.1 Flavihumibacter sp. | reverse complement strand
GGATGAACCTTAAGGAATGTAACCAGTATAAGCAATTAACCCCGTACTAATCTTTTTCGCATGAGAAGTATTTTTTCTTTGTGTTTTATTTCTTTCCTCTGTTTCCCGAAGTTTTCAATTGGCCAGTCTGAGTATGTGAATCCATTTATTGGCGCAAGTACAAATATAGATTTCAGGAACTATGGAATGTGGAGTGCTTGTGTACGGATATGCACTTAAGTGAAAGCCATATACTGCTGTAATAATTGAACAGCGTTGTTTTATTTTGCTTAATTATTTATTGAATTTGCACCGGCAACATAGCTTTTTATGACATCAAAGGAGTAGCATATTTTAAATCCAATGGTAGCGACTGGTTTATATGTAAATATGTTGTTGTCATTGACATCTATGCTCTTTTGTGGTGAATTGTCGATTTCATATATGTTATTTTTCCCTTTAAATTCATCTAGAAACCATTTTTTAGGTTGTCTCACTGAAAAAAACTCTGCGGTGCATAACAAAACCAAGCCGCCGGCAAATCGATGACCAATGCCGACTCCAAAATCTATCATTGAGAAAAATGGTTGACTCTCGGTGACTTTACTTAATGCAACAGGATTAATAAATGCTGCTGTGGTAATACCTTTGGGAACGCGTTCAATGGTCTTTCGAGTGGCTATGGAATCATTAGCGTCTAAGTATTTGATATTTCTAGTTATAGTAAATATCTTGTGAGTATAAATAATCCCAATTGCGATATTTGTTTTGATCCTACTCGCTTCGTTGATTTTCACTGTGTTGTCCGATTGATTAACAGCTGGGTGATCGTATAGTTTGGATGTAATTAGGGATGCACCCGGACCAATAATAAATGAAATTCTGGAGTTATCCGTTTTTACCGTATCTCTAGGCTTAGGTTGGCAAACCGCGATTGCGGGCACAATGAGAAATGCCATATAAATGATTTTCATTTTATGCCAGTTTAAGATTTGAATAAATTAATAGGGTAGATGTTTTTGTGCTGTCAATGGTAAATACCTTCGTCTGTCTGTTGTGTTGTTCCATTGATTCGAAAAGAAGTTATGTTCCAGACAGGCAATTAGAAAAGAGGCTTTCTTTATGAGTCGGATCAATACAAATGAAGTATTTTGGAAGCAATTCGTGCCATTAAATGAACCGTGTATCGTTCTGATCCGTGCGAGTTTTCAATTTTTCTCGTATCGATCTGAATAACTAAATTATCTAAGAGTTTTTATTCAAAAAACGGGAAATTTCCCCTTGTATAATATTGGATATTCAGTTATAATATTCGTTCGCGCTTGCTTAGGCAGATTACAGTTAATATATTGTTTGGTTGAAAGTTAGGTTTTAGTTGAGTGTCGCAAAGAGGAGATCGCTTAGGCCTTTAGAAAGTCATGGGATAAAGGAACATAGGAACAGGATTATATAAGAAATATGGTGATAAAAATTATCGGCATCGACATCGGCGGCACGGGCATCAAAGCCGCACAGGTACAGGACGGACAGGTACTCAACAAACTCGAATGGCCGGTACTGGCCAGCGGCACCAAGGAGGAAGTAATTGACCAGGTCTGCCAGCTCATCCGGAGCATCGGCACCGAAGGAGTGCAGGGCATAGGAATCGGGATACCCGGACTCGTAAACCCCAAATCCGGCATCGTGTACGATGTAATGAACATCCCGGCATGGAAAGAGTTGGACCTCAAAGGAGTTTTGGAGAAGGAATTCCACGTTCCCGTAGCACTGAACAATGACGCCAATTGTTTTGCGCTGGGCGCCTACCAGCAGCGTAAGCTCCGGGAGCGGACTTCCCTGCTGGGCGTTACCATCGGAACTGGACTCGGAACCGGTATCATCCTCGATGGTAAACTGGTATCCGGACTCCACGGCGGGGCAGGGGAGTTCGGTCTTATCAAATACCGCAACCAGGATCTGGAGTATTATGCCAGCGGGCGCTTCTTCGAAAACATCTACAACGAGTCCGGCAAAACGGTGTACGAACGCGCCCTGGCCGGCGAACCCGATGCCCTGCGCAAATACGCCGAACTCGGCACACATATCGGCAACGCATTCAAGACCATGCTCTACGCCCTCGATATCAACTATTTCATCCTCGGCGGATCGGTCGCCGCAGCCTGGCCGCTTTTTCGCGAGGCCACTCTCCAACAGCTTAGTACATTCGCTTATCGCCAGGCCATCGAGGGACTGGTGATCGAGATCTCAGATCATCGCGATAGCGGCATCATCGGCGCGGCGGCCCTGATTCCGTCTTAAATTCGCTCAGCCAAACACCGCAAAAACTGTTTCTATGCGTCTGATTTATTGTCTGCTTTTAATCCTGCCTGCTATCGTATCCCGGCAATCAACTTCCGCGCAATCATTTTCAGCGAAGGAAATCCAACGTTGGGAAAAGCGCGCTCAAAACGTGACCATCATCCGCGATCACATGGGAATCCCGCATATCTACGGTAAGACTGATGCCGATGCCGTATTTGGACTCCTCTACGCCCAATGCGAAGACGACTTCCAGCGCGTCGAAATGAACTATATCGAAAAACTCGGTCGCCTCGCTGAGGTACAGGGGGAGAAAATGCTCTATGAAGACCTGCTCATCCGGCTCGTGATCGATTCCTCCGACGCCATCCGCGATTATGCTAAGGCGCCCTCATGGTTGAAAGAACTCTGTCAGGCTTTTGCCGACGGGATCAATTTCTATTTGTATAAAAACCCTGACACGAAACCGGCCCTCCTGCAACGGTTCCAGCCCTGGTATCCGCTGCTCTGGACCGATGGAAGTATCGGGGCGATCAATACGGCCGACATAGGGGTTAAAGAACTCGAGGCATTTTATTCGCAGGATACACCCCTGGCAGCAGGCAGGTCTGTGGTGAAGGGTGAGGGAGGAATGGAGAAGAGAGAATGGAGAAGGGAGAATGGAGAAGGGAGAGCGGAGAAGGGAGAAAATCCGAGCACCCCGGTTAATATAGCGAGCAACCTCAACATGCGCGAACTCAATACTGAGATATTCGAAGAGCCACTGCCGACGGGATCCAACGGATTCGCAATTGCCCCCAAACTCAGCAGCTCGGGCAAGGCGATGCTCTATATCAATCCGCATGTGAGTTTTTATTTCCGTCCCGAAGTGCATATGGTTTCCGAACAGGGACTCAACGCCTACGGAGCCGTTACATGGGGACAGTTCTTCGTGTACCAGGGTTTTAACGAAAACCTGGGATGGATGCATACTTCCTGCTACGTGGATGCTGCCGACACCTATATCGAAAAACTTGAGGAACGTAAATACGGGTGGACCTACCATTACGATGGTAAACTCAAACTGGTTAAGACCAAAGAAATCAAATTGCGCTATAAAGATGGCGATCAAATGAAAGAGAAAATCATCCCGGCTTATTTCACACATCATGGTCCGATCATGACCAACCGGGATGGACAGTTTCTCAGTATGCGGGCCGACAACCGCCTAATGGAGGGACTCATCCAATGCTGGAATCGCACCAAGGCGAAAAACATCGACGAGTTCAAAAAGACCCTCGATCTGCGGGGCAATATCTCGAACAGCACGGTCTATGCCGATAAGGAAGGCAATATCGCTTACTGGCACGGCAACCGCATTCCCAAACGCGATCCCTCGATCGACTGGACCAAACCCGTCGATGGCAGCACCAGCAAAACCGAGTGGAAGGGCTACCACCCGATCAGTGAAACGGTCCATCAGATCAATCCCTCCAACGGATGGCTGCAACACTGTAATTCGAGTCCATTTTTCATGTCGGGGGACAACAGTCCGAAACCCGCAGATTTTCCCGCCTATATGGCACCCGACGGGGATAATTTTCGTGGAATCAACGCCGTTAGAACCTTATCGGAACAAAAAGCTGCATTCGATCTGGATCAGCTGATCCGCGTGGGATACGATCGTCGCCTCGCCGCTTTTGAAGAACTGATTCCTGCAATGCTGATGGGATTTGATAAACTGAATCCCGGTGATACCCTCTACGCCTGGCTGGCCGGCCCGGCTGCCGTCCTGCGCCAGTGGGACTATAAAGTGGATACCAGTTCCATCGCCACTACGCTCGCAGTGGAATGGGGACAGAAACTTCTGCCTTTTCTGATGAAACTAAAAGATCCCGATGGTAAAACCCTGGACATGGTACAGCGGGTCAGGACCTTCATCCAACAGGAACGCACAACCGAAATGTTGCAATCGCTGTACGCAACGGTCCTCGATTTGCAACAACGATACGGACAATGGCAGATGCCCTGGGGACGCATCAATCGCTTCCAGCGCATCTCGCCCGCAATTGAAAACCGCTTCGATGATAGCCAACCCAGTTATCCCGTTGCTTTCGCTTCGGGTACCTGGGGCATGTTGCCTTCGTTCAATAGTCGCGTGTATCCCGGCACAACCAAACGGTATGGCTACAACGGAAACAGTTTTATCGCAGCCGTAGAGTTCGGTGATCGCATCAGGGCCAAGGGCCTGCTTACGGGCGGACAGAGCGGAAATCCTGCTTCCCCCCATTTCGCCGACCAGGCCGAGGCCTACAGTCTGGGCCGCTTCCGCGATCTGCTTTTCTACAAGGAAGACGTCCAGCGCCACGCCGAACGCACCTACAAGCCGGGCGAATAGCCACCCGACGGGTACCCGTCGGGTACCCGTCGGGTGGCGGAAAGTCCCTAAAAATTTTTTTAGACATATCTAATTTTGGGCTATTTTTATGGGCTATGAAGCAACTGGAAGAATTCTTTGCTGAAATAGGCCCCGTAAAAGCAGCTCTGATTGCCACCACATTCACCTGGCTCGTAACCGCTGCCGGTGCATCGCTGGTATTTTTCTTCAAAACGGTCAAACGAAGCATATTCGACGCCATGCTCGGGTTCACCGGAGGCGTGATGGTAGCCGCCAGCTTCTGGTCGTTGCTCGCACCCAGTATCGAGTACTCTGAACAATTATATCCCAGCATGCCCTGGATGCCCGCAGCTGTGGGCTTTCTCGTGGGGGCACTCTTCATCTATTGTCTCGACAAGTTTACCCCGCACCTGCATATCAATTTTGGGGATGACGAATCTGAGGGGATGAAAACCCAATGGCATAAGACCACGCTTTTGTTGCTGGCAATCACGCTGCATAACATCCCTGAGGGACTCGCAGTAGGCGTGCTGTTCGGAGCTGCATCCATCGGTGTGGGAGAGAACCTGATTCCGGCCGCCATCGCACTGGCATTTGGAATCGGATTGCAGAATTTTCCGGAGGGGATGGCCGTGTCCATGCCCCTTCGCCGGCTCGGAATCAGCCGCATGAAGAGTTTTTGGTACGGACAACTGTCTGCCATCGTGGAACCCGTTGCCGGTGTGCTCGGAGCCGTGGCAGTGATTTACATGCAACCGGTATTGCCCTTCGCCCTGGCTTTCGCCGCAGGCGCCATGATTTATGTGGTCGTGGAAGAGGTAATTCCGGAAACCCAGCGCGATAAATACACCGATGTGGCCGTACTCGGATTCATCGGCGGATTTGTGGTTATGATGGTCCTGGATGTAGCACTGGGATAATGCCGTACGATGCCGCACCCTGTAACTACCTGAGCCTCGGATCGTTAAAGGTATCGCCCTGGCGGATATCGCCGCTTTCATACCCCTTCTTGAACCAGTACATGCGTTGCTCCGATGTACCGTGAGTAAACGATTCGGGTACGATATAACCCTGCGCCTCTTTCTGCAGCCGGTCGTCGCCGATCGCATTCGCCGCCCGCAAAGCCTCATCGATATCATCGGCATCCAGCAGGTTTTTATTGGCGGTATGATGCGCCCAAACCCCGGCCAGGAAATCGGCCTGTAATTCCAGCATCACCGAATAGCGATTGTATTGCTCCTGACTCACCTGCTGACGCAATTGCGCCAGTTTCTGCGTGGTACCCAGCAGGGTCTGGATATGGTGCCCCACCTCGTGCGCCACCACATAAGCCATGGCAAAATCGCCGGGAGCGCCAAAACGCTGGGAGAGCTCGTCGTAGAAGGAGAGATCGATATAGAGTTTCTGATCACCCGGACAGTAAAACGGTCCGCTTGCCGAACTGGCCGATCCGCAGGCCGACTGCACCGCGCCGGTAAACAGCACCAGGGTCGGCTCCTTGTACTGGGCACCGTTATCCTGAAACACTTTGTGCCAAACATCTTCGGTTTCGGCGAGCACCACTTTCACGAAGGAAGCCAGTTCATCTTCACGGGCTTTGGCTTCTGCGCTCATCGGAGCCGACTGCCCGCCCGGAACCTGGAGCTGCGATACATCCACATCGCCCCCGAGAAAAAGATTCAATAAAAGGGCGATTACACCCAAAATACCACCGCCAATAGCCACCGGTCCGGCCATCCCGCGGCGATCCTCAACATTTCCGCTTTCGCGTCTGCCTGTCCATCGCATAGTGCTCGTTTTATAAACAATTTAAGGAGAAAAGGGATGCGCTACTATGGTTAGATTTGAATAATTTTAGCCCTTTTTACAAACGACTAGTATGAATAAACTGAAATGGTGCCTGGTTATGGCGATTAGCTTTGTTGCCGGCGGAATCCGCGCGCAGCAGGCCATCGATCCGGTTGATTATGTAAACCCGCTCATGGGGACTCAATCGCTGTTCAGTCTCTCCAACGGTAATACCTATCCGGCAATCGCCCGGCCCTGGGGAATGAATTTCTGGACCCCTCAAACGGGCAAGATGGGCGATGGCTGGGCATATGTTTATACGGCCGAAAAAATCAGAGGCTTCAAACAAACCCATCAGCCTTCGCCCTGGATGAACGATTATGGACAGTTTGCCGTCATGCCGGTGACGGGCAAACTGGTTTTTGATCAGAATAAACGCGCCAGCTGGTTCTCGCATAAGGCCGAAACCGCAGCGCCCGACTATTACAGCGTGTACCTGGCCGATTGGGATGTTACCACCGAAATCACGGCAACTGAACGCGCTGCCCAGTTCCGTTTCACCTTCCCCCAAAACGACAGCTCCTTCGTGGTGATCGATGCCTTCGATAAGGGCTCCTACGTAAAAGTGATTCCGGCCGAACGCAAAATCGTGGGATATACCACCCGCAATAGCGGCGGAGTTCCGGCCAATTTCAAAAACTATTTCGTGCTGCAGTTCGATCAACCTTTTACCCTCGCTTATACCTGGCACGATTCGGTGCTGGTGAAAGATCAGCTCGAAATGAAAGCCGATCATGCCGGCGCCGTGGTGGGTTTCAAAACGGTAAAGGGACAAAAAATCGGAATGAAAGTGGCTTCTTCCTTCATCAGCGAGGAACAGGCCCTGCTCAATCTGCAGCGTGAAGTGGGCAAGGATAGTTTCGATCAAACCCGCAAAGCATCGCGCGCAAGCTGGAAAGATGTGCTGGGTCGAATCAAAATCGAAGGCGGAACCGATGAGCAACTGCGTACCTTCTACTCCTGTTTGTATCGCACGGTTTGCTTCCCGCAGAAACATTATGAATATGACGCGAACAATAAGATCGTTCACTATAGTCCGTATAATGGACAGGTACTGCCCGGATACATGTTCGCCGGTACCGGATTCTGGGATACCTTCCGGGCGCTCTATCCCCTCCTGAACCTGCTCTATCCTTCCATCAATAAGGAAATGCAGGAGGGACTCATCAACGATTACAAAGAAGGCGGATTCCTGCCCGAGTGGTCCAGTCCCGGTTTCCGTAACGTGATGGTGGGTAACAACTCTGCTTCCGTGGTGGCCGATGCCTACCTCAAGGGATTGCGTGGATATGATATCAACATCCTCTACGAAGCCCTGCTGCATGGAGCGAACAACGAAGGTCCGCTCGACGCCGTGGGCCGCAAGGGCGTGAAATACTATAACGAACTGGGATATGTTCCCTATGATGTAAAAATCAACGAGAATGCCGCACGCACGCTGGAATATGCTTATGATGATTTCACCATCTGGAAACTTGCGAAAGCGTTGAAGCGTCCGGCTGACGAAATTGCCCTGTACGAAAAGCGTCTGCAGAACTATAAGAACCTCTTCGATCCTGAAACCAAACTGATGCGCGGCAAAAACCAGGATGGAACCTTCCAGAAACCCTTCAACCCCTTGAAATGGGGTGATGCATTTACAGAAGGAAACAGCTGGCATTACAGTTGGAGCGTGTTCCACGATATCCAGGGACTGATCAACCTAATGGGAGGCGAATCTACTTTTGTAAATATGCTGGATTCCGTTTTCGTAATGCCGCCGCTGTTCGACGACAGCTACTATGGTTTCCCGATCCACGAAATCCGCGAAATGCAGATCATGAACATGGGTCAATATGCGCATGGTAACCAGCCCATCCAGCATATGCCTTATCTCTATAACTACGCGGGACAACCCTGGAAAACGCAGTACTGGGTTCGCGAAGTGATGAACCGCATGTATAAACCCACACCCGACGGGTACTGTGGCGATGAGGACAATGGACAGACATCTGCCTGGTATATTTTCTCTGCAATGGGATTTTATCCGGTTTGTCCGGGTACCGATCAGTACGTGGTGGGTGCACCTTTATTCAAGAAGATGACCCTCCAGCTGGAAAACGGCAAGCAGGTGGTGATCCAGGCACCGAACAATTCCGCCGAAAACAAATACGTGCGCGAAATGAGGTGGAACGGTGCCGTATCAAACAAGAACTATGTTACCCATACCGATCTGATGAAAGGAGGCGTGCTGCAGTTTGCAATGCAGGCTAGTCCCGATAAGCAGCGCGGTACACAGAAATCCGCTTATCCCTATTCATATTCAACTCACAAATAATGGCAAACAGAAGAAGTTTTTTGAAAAAGGGTTCAATGGCCGCAGCAGGATGGTTTCTGCTGCCTTCGACAGGCTGGGCGATGGACTTTAACGGATTTGAGAGCAAACGTCCACCCTTAGCCGAACGCAATTTTACCAGCGAAGCCGTTGAAGCCACGATTCAGCGTGTGAAAAAGCAGATTGCCGATCCCGAACTGGCATGGTTATTCGAAAACTGTTTTCCGAATACTCTCGATACAACGGTGGAATTCGAGACCATCAATGGCAAGCCTGATACCTATGTGATTACCGGTGATATCGATGCCATGTGGCTCCGCGACTCCACCGCGCAGGTTTGGCCCTATCTTCCCCTCATTAAGGAGGATAAGAAACTGCAAACCCTGATAGCAGGTGTGATCAACCGGCAGAAACATTGTATTCAGCTCGATCGTTATGCCAACGCTTTTTACAAAGATGTTACCAAGGAGAGCGAGTGGAAATCGGATATCACGGAAATGAAGCCCGGGATCCACGAGCGGAAATGGGAGATCGACAGTCTTTGTTATCCGATCCGCCTGGCTTATCATTACTGGAAGATTACGGGTGATACATCCGTCCTCGATAAGGAGTGGGTGGAAACCATTCGACTGACTGTTCAAACCTTTAAAGAGCAGCAGCGCAAGGATGGTGACGGTCCCTATACATTCCAGCGTACGACCTCCTGGGCCACCGATGGGGTGCCGATGAGTGGTTATGGGTATCCTGTTAAGCCGGTGGGACTGATCGTTTCGACTTTCCGCCCGAGCGATGACGCCACCTTGTTTGGTTTCCTGGTTCCCTCCAACTTTTTTGCGGTGGTGAGCCTGCGTCAGGCGGCTGAGATCCTCAATGCGCTGAAGCTTGATTCCTCATTGGCCGCAAGTTGTACTGCCCTGGCCGATGAGGTCGAAAAAGCGCTGCAGCAGTATGCGGTGGTGAATCATCCCAGTTTCGGTAAGGTATATGCGTTTGAGGTAAACGGTTTCGGAAGCTATCACCTGATGGATGATGCCAATGTTCCCAGTTTGCTATCCCTTCCTTATCTCGGTGCGGTGAAGCCTAACGATTCCGTATATGCGAATACGCGCCGGTATATTCTTTCCACCGAGAATCCCTTCTTCTTTAAGGGAAAAGCCGCAGAGGGAATTGGTGGTCCGCATGGCGGCAACCACACTATCTGGCCGATGAGTATCATCATGCGCGGACTCACCTCAAAGGATCCCGCCGAGGTGAAAAAATGCCTGCAGATGCTGAAAGCCACCCACGCGGGAACCGGCTTTATGCACGAGGCCTTCCACAAGGATGATCCGACCAAATTCAGTCGCAAGTGGTTTGCCTGGGCGAATACGCTCTTCGGAGAGTTTGTTCTGCATACGCACAAAACCTATCCGCAGTTGCTGGCGGCCAAATTCTGATGGACACCTGCCAAACGATACAACCGTAAAACGATAGAACGCTAAAGTGATACAATAGTAGAGCGATACTTGGTAGGTTGATACAATTGTACACCGATACAACAGGTAAGGTTCAAACAGTTAGTCATACGCGAATAAAAAATAAGTATTAATATAAGATGGGATCGATCCAACTAGTCAAACCGGTTGAAGCCGATTATGATGCCCTCACGGAACTCTGGGAAGCTTCCGTGAGGGCTACCCATCACTTCCTGCCCGAGTCTGATATCAATTATTTTCGTCCGTTGGTTCGCAACCAATTTCTTGCTCTGGTTCAGTTGTATGCATTGGCGGAGCTTGATCCATCTACCCCGGTTGACTCTTCTTCAGAACCTGCTACTCCTGAAACAAATCAGGTGCAGACAAAAAAGTTTCATGCCTTCCTCGGTGTTTTAGATGGTAAGATTGAAATGCTTTTTGTGCACCCCGATTCTCGCGGCAAAGGATTTGGTAAACGCCTGTTGACCTATGCTCTGAATGAAACAAACTCCACCATGCTGGATGTGAACGAGCAGAATGATCAGGCCGTGGGATTTTATAAAGCCTGCGGATTTGAGGTTAGGGGCAGATCACCGCTCGACGGATTGGGTAAGCCCTATCCCTTACTGCATATGCAGTACACTGGGACCCACTAAACGAATGTGGGAACGAATTTGAACTTCGTTGGGCAGTCCGGTACAAGGCCGCTGGATTTATTCTTCTCTGAGCAGATCGGGTCTTCTCTCCAGTGTACGCTGATAAGCCTGTTCATAGCGCCATTCTTCCACTTTCCTGAGATCGCCGCTCAGCAGGATATCCGGCACTTTCCAGCCCCGGAAATCAGCGGGCCTGGTATACACCGGGGGCGCCAGCAGATTGTCCTGGAAAGAATCGGTGAGGGCAGAGGTTTCATCATTCAACACTCCGGGCAGGAGCCGGCCCACGGCATCCACCACGATGGCGGCTGCAATTTCACCGCCGCTTAGTACGAAATCGCCGATTGAGATTTCCATGGTTACGAAATGATCGCGGATCCGCTGGTCGATGCCCTTGTAATGACCGCAGATGATAATAAGATTGCCCATGAGCGAGAGCCGGTTCGCCGTTTTCTGGTTGAAACGCTCACCGTCGGGCGTCATATAGATAATCTGGTCGTAGCTTCTTTGGCTTTGCAGTTCCTCGATGGCTTTGGCCAGAGGTTCGCACATCATGACCATACCGGCCCCGCCGCCGTATTGATAATCATCCACTTGTCCATATTCGTTCACAGCCCATTTCCGCAGATGGTGCACCACC
>DATCJQ010000567.1:0-1817 GCA_036562745.1 Flavihumibacter sp. | reverse complement strand
CCTATATGGAGGAAAAGAACTACAGGGCGGAGGACCTTTTTTATTATGAGGAACTCTGGCAGAGCTGGGCGCATCATTCCCGTTTCTCTGGCATCGATCAGCAAGCGGTGTTGGAGAATATGAACGCCTCACGGCGAAGTGCAACCGAATTTCTGAAGAAGGCCAAATGGCTGATCATTACCCTGGGCTCTTCCTATTCCTATCGGTTGATTGAAAAGGGCGATCTTCCCGTGGCGAACTGTCATCGTGCCCCGGCACAATGGTTCCGAAAGCATCTCTGCACCATCGATGAAACTGTGGCTGCACTTGACAATACCCTGCACCGGCTGTTCCGGTTCAATCCGCAATTGCAGGTGATCTTCACCGTTAGTCCGGTTCGTCATCTGCGCGATGGAGTGGTGGAGAATAACCGCAGCAAGGCCCGGCTTCTGGAAGCGGTGCATCATCTCGTAGGTAAATTCAATAAACTCCATTATTTCCCGGCCTATGAACTGGTCATTGACGTGCTGCGCGATTATCGTTTCTATGATATAGATCTGGCGCATCCCAATTACCAGGCTACCAGTTTTGTGCTGGAGCAGTTTCGCCAGCACTATATCGATGAAGCTTCACAGGCATTGATGGATAAGGTGCAACAGATTGTGACGGCCCGCAAACACCGGGCATCGCAACCGGAAACACAGGCGCATAAGCGATTCCTGCAAAGCTTTTTCGAGAAAACAAAGTCCCTGCAGGAGGCAAATCCTTTCCTTGACTTAGCGGAAGAACTGAATTATTTTCAGAAAGCTGTTGGTGGTACCACCGATTAAACCGGAGGTGAATCATCTAGTGAATCCGGTCGCCGCGCGGGGTAAGTTGTTGCATGATCAGGGTTTCCGCTTCCAGCCATTCCGCCCAGCGTTTGCGCACCTTGTCCTTATCAATATAATGCTCGGCCAGTTCGATAAAGAGCTTGTAATGTCCGGCCTCGCTTTCCATAAAGCGGCGATAGAATTTACTCAGGTATTCATCGGTGAGTCCCTCGCTCAGGCGTTTGAAACGCTCGCAGCTCCGGGCTTCGATCATGGCCATGGTCAGTAGCTGATCGAGAAATCGGTCCTCGGGGTGGCCGCCTTTTTTCTGAAACTGGAGCAGGTGGTTCACGTATTCATCCTTCCGCTGTTTGCCGAGTGGCAGTCCTCTTTTCTCCAGTTCCTGCAGCACCAGGCGGAAATGTCCCCATTCCTCGGTAACAATCGGCGCCAGCTCCTTCACCATCCGGGTGCGATCGGGATAACGCTGAATCAGGGAGATGCAGGTGGTGGCAGCCTTCTGCTCGCAATAGGCATGGTCGGTGAGAATGTCACCAATGGATATGGCGGCCAGGTCCACCCAGCGCGGATCAGTTGGCAGCTGCAATCCCAGTATATTTTTGACTTCGGTGGAAAAATTGGTTTCCATACACGCGGAAGAATTTATCCCGCAAATTTAGTCCGGATAGATGAACTATTACAAGTAGAAAAAAGCTGAGTTCATTATTCATGGCCGGAATGGCCGGAATGGCCGGATAAGAGAGAACTGTTGTTTAACCTGATAAATTTATAGAAGGACAGAAATATGCAGCCGGCTTTTTTTGCCCTGTCACCTGACGGCAGGGAATTGCCATTTCACTTCTGTTGGTTGCCTCCTCACTTTAACAGCATGAGTACAAAAAGTATCATGAAGAAAAAGCCAAGCACCAGTTTGGGGCGAAAGCTTGATATGTGTACGCGATTCCTCATACCACTATGACTGCAAAAACGGAACCCGGTTACCCGAAAACTTGTTAAATAGAAATT
>DATCJQ010000566.1:0-22590 GCA_036562745.1 Flavihumibacter sp. | reverse complement strand
GGAATGTCGTGCGCAGCCATTTTTTTCGGGTAGGTATCCGGGTGAGATCCACATCCACAGACAAATAATACCTTCGAGTTCTGGCGAGATCAGTGCGGTCAACGGTCTGGCCATTGCCATCGACCCAGCTATTTTTTTCTCCGCCCAATAGAATATCGCTGGAATAGCCGGCAGAGATATTCAGCCATTTCGGGAAGTGCGCCTCCGGGAAAAAGCGGTCGAGATTGGCGCTGAGCCAATAGGTTTGGCTGTTATAATCTTTGAGTATTCGTTCCGCGGGTCCGGATCCGAATAGTTTATCAGCCCTGGTCTTAAGTTCGGAAGGATATTTATAAGGGAAATAGCCCATCTTGATCTGAATCCGCTGTTCCTTCCAGCCCAGTTCCTGCGATACATAGGCCGCAGCGCCGATGGTATTGGCAGCAATGTCAGACCAGCTGAATCCCCATTCGGCGGAATAGGCATCCTGTAGTTCGATAATCGACTGGAAGGCCATGGCGCTGATACCGCCCAGCCATACGGATTTTTTGTGGTTGAGTCCGGTCCATTTCCAAAGCTCCCCCGATAATCTTCCCAACTGATAGGTGGTCCAGATATGACCGGCTTTATCTATCTGGTTCCATTCGCGCAAATCATCGAACGTATGAAATCCGGTACGATCATAACCCTCGTACCAGGCCTTGTTGAGGGCGATATAAGTTCCGGTCCAGAGGGCTGCATGTCCACCGGCAACCAGCCAGATACGGGACTTTAAAGGCGGCATTTTGTATGTAACCAGGGGTCCAAGGTCCGGAAGCTCTACTGGTTCGGTTTTAACATTCTCCAATGCTTTTAAAATACTATCAGCCGTGACAGTCGGGCGCTGGGCTGTCAGTTCAGCACAACTAAATAAAGAAACCAGAAGTATAAGAAGAGAATAAGAAGATTGCTTTGATAACACAGGCACTGATTCAAGCTCCAAAAATACGTTTTCGCGGGCTAACGGATTCGCGCCAGATTATATATCTTCACCCCGATTAAATTAGCGAACCATATGGATGCAGCAATACAAGCAAAAGTAGACCAGTGGCTGAACGGTAACTATGATGCCGAAACCAAGGCCCGCATTGAAGAATTAGTAAAAAACAATCCCACTGAACTGGCGGATTCCTTCTACCGTAACCTCGAATTCGGGACGGGCGGACTGCGTGGAATCATGGGTGTGGGATCCAACCGGATGAATAAATACACGGTAGGGATGGCTACCCAGGGATTTGCCAACTACCTCAAAGCATCTTTACCCGGCACCGAGATCAAGGTGGCGATTGCCCACGACAGTCGTAATAACAGTCGTTTTTTTGCTGAAACCACTGCCAATGTATTTGCTGCAAACGGAATCAAAGTGTTCCTGTTTGAAGCCCTGCGTCCCACGCCGGAACTGAGTTTCACCATTCGTCACCTGGGTTGTCAGGGTGGGGTGGTATGTACCGCTTCCCATAACCCCAAGGAGTATAACGGATATAAAGCCTACTGGAATGACGGCGGACAGCTGGTTCCCCCGCACGATAAAAACGTGATCAGGGAAGTCGAAAAAATCGCTTCGGTTGACGAGGTGAAATGGAGCGGCGGAGAAGACAATATCACACTTATCGGTGCTGAGCTCGATGAAGCCTATCGCAAAATGGTGAAAAGCCTGAGTGTTTATCCCGATGTAATTGCCCGTCAGCACGATCTGAAAATCGTTTATACGCCGATTCATGGTACCGGTATCAAAATGGTGCCGCCTGTACTGGCTGATTTCGGTTTCACCAATGTAACCATCGTGGAAGAACAAAGCGAACCCAATGGCAATTTCCCCACGGTGAACTATCCCAATCCTGAAGAAGCCGATGCGATGGCACTGGGATTGAAAAAAGCCAAAGAAATGGATGCCGATATCCTGCTGGGGACCGATCCCGATGCCGATCGTGTAGGCATTGGCGTTAAGGACAGCAATGGGAACTGGGTGCTGCTGAATGGTAACCAGACGGCCGTATTGGCTTTTAATTATATGATTGAAGCCCGCAAGGCCAAGGGACTGGCACAACCCAATGATATGGTGGTGAAAACCATCGTAACCACTGAACTGATAGATGATATCGCCCGTGCGAATAATATCAAATGTTACAATGTCCTCACCGGTTTCAAATGGATCGCTGAACTCATCAAGGAAAAAGAGGGTTCCGAAAACTATGTAATCGGAGGAGAGGAAAGCTATGGACTGATGATTGGACCGCAACTGCGCGATAAGGATGCCGTAAGCGCCGTGGCCTTGCTCTGCGAAATGGCGGCTTATGAAAAAGATAAGGGCAGAAGCCTGTACGAGAAACTGGTTGACCTCTATGTTCAATACGGATTTTATAAAGAACACCTGATTTCCATCACCAAAAAAGGAATGGACGGACAACAACAGATTGCCGCCATGATGGAAGGTTATCGCAGCAATCCGCCCAAATCCATCAACGGTTCTGCGGTGGTACAACTGCTCGATTACGAGCTGCGCAAGGGGAAAAACCTGCAAACCGGAGAAGAATGGAATATCGAACTGCCCAAGAGCAATGTATTGCAGTTTATTTTGGAAGATGGCAGCAAGATTTCCGCGCGCCCGAGCGGCACGGAACCCAAGATCAAATTTTATTTCAGCGTTGCTACCAAACTGCCTGATACAGCATCTTTCCCGACCAAAGAAGCGGAACTCGATGCGAAAATCAAGGGCATAATTGCGGACATGAAATTGTAACAGGCAGCACTGCCATGCATTTTCTATATCTTGCGATCGTTTATGAGACGATTTGAAGATACGTACCGACATAAAGGCCTTCGCAAGAAACTGGTAGACCAACTCAGGGAGAAAGGCATCACGGACGAACGTGTTCTTGATGCCATTCTCAACCTGCCGCGTCACTATTTTCTCGATTCGGCTTTTGATGAGAAAGCTTATGAAGACAAGGCATTTCCGATTGCCGTTGGACAAACCATTTCACAACCTTACACGGTTGCCTATCAGACCCAGTTGCTGGAAGTGAAACCTTTTGACAAAGTGCTGGAAATCGGCACCGGCAGCGCTTATCAGGCCTGTGTACTGGCCGAGATGGGGGCGCAGGTATTCACCATCGAAAGACAGAAAGCCCTTTTCGATCAGAATAAACAATTTGCATTCATCCGGAAATATCCCAATATCAAATATTTCTATGGTGATGGATTTGAAGGGCTGCCCACTTTTGCTCCCTTCGATAAAGTGATTATCACCGCGGCAGCGCCCTATATTCCCGAGAAGCTGGTAGCACAGATGAAAACCGGCGGACGTATGGTGATTCCGGTTGGCGAGGGAAAGGTTCAGCGTATGCTCCGCCTCACCAAGCAGGCCGATGGCAGTTATACCGAAGAGGAATTCGACAATTTCTCTTTTGTACCCATGCTTGGCGGAAAAGAAGGCATCTAGAGGAACTCGATCACTTTTTTCACCACTTTATTTTCGCGGTAAATTTTCCGGTGGCCCAATCCTTTGGTGAACATGAACTCTACATTAGCGGGCTCGCGTCGGATGATTGGCTTAACGTCCTTAAGCGGAGTCACATCATCGTCTTCATCGTGGACCCAGAGGATCCGGGCGCGAATCTGTTTTATGGCTCTTGCAATAGAGTAGTGCGAAGCCGGCACACCGCCCATTTCGACAATCAGCTCCTCGAACGCTTCCTGCACTTTGGGATCCATCTGCAACATGCGATACAAGGTTTTGATGGCTGTGGTGGTTTCCGTTGCCGGTGCTATCAACGCAAGGCGATACTGCTCATCATGCGGTATCTGTTCAATAAAATGCGTGATGGCCAGTCCGCCGAAAGAATGCGCCATAAAGCTGTGAATCGGCCCGAATTCCTGATACACCGTGGAGATGGTTTTTACATAAAGGGGAAGCGTGATTTGGGTGCCCTCGGAAACTCCGTGTGCCGGCGCATCGGCGGCGATTACTTCGTATCCCTTCCTGGTAAGCGGATTGATATAACGATCGAAGTTCCGCGCGGAGGATTCGAATCCGTGGAGTATCATCACCCTGCGGGCACCACCCTTGTTCCAGCGATAGACCGCCACCCGCCTGCCATCCACCTGCACAAACAGACGCTCGGCCTTATCGAAAATGGGGGCTTCCTTCTTCTTAGTCCGACGATACGGCGTGGCAAAAATTTCGAACGCCATTTCGGCCGCCTTGCGTTTGGAGAAGACTGCGGTAAAATTCAACTTGGCCCGGAGATAATTCAGCGCCAGCTTTTGTGCTAATTTCATGGCATCAAAGGTACAGCATGAAAATCGTTCTAATCGGATCGGGAAATGTGGCTCAAACGCTGGGAGAGGCCTTCCGCCAGGCGGGGCACCAGATTATACAGGTCATGAGTCGCACACGGGCACATGCGGAAAACCTGGCGGGGAGGCTGGGAGCAAAGGGTACCGATCAGTATGCGGAAATCGATCGCTCCGCGGATCTTTATGTGGTGGCACTGACCGATACAGCCATACCCGGATTGGCACTGAAATGGCGGTCAGACAACAAGCTCGTAGTGCATACGGCAGGTACGGTTCCGATGGCGGCGCTCCATGGTGTGTCAGACAGAATCGGGGTGCTTTATCCCCTTCAAAGCCTGAAGGGAGCAGCACCTGCGAGCGGCGAAATCCCTTTTCTTGTTCAGGCATCACGCGAAGCCGACCTGTTATTGCTGAAGAAACTGGCGGAAACCATCGGGAGCGATTGCCAGGTGGTAACAGACCGTCAGCGTTTACACATGCATGTAAGCGCCGTGTGGGTGAACAATTTTCCGAATCTGATGTACAGTATCGCATACAGACTTTGCCAGGATCACAAACTGAATTTTGAACTGCTGCTTCCTTTGATACGGGAAACCACCGCCCGACTCGAAGCCGGTGAGGGGGAAATAACGGATCCGTTTAGTTTTCAGACCGGTCCGGCTATGCGCGAGGATCAATCGACGATTCTCCGGCACCTTGAGCTCTTGAATCCCCATCCCGACTGGAAAGATCTGTATGAACATTTATCAGAGGAAATCGTATCGCTCAAATCGCAGTGAGGAGAGGGCAATTCATGCAAAAAGTGCAGAGTTGCGCGGCTTTCGGTAGATTTGCTCACTGCCAAATCCATACGGCAGCAAAAACTCATGAGCTTACTCGAAAAATTTAAGAAAATCAGCACCATCGCCCTCGACGTGGACGGTGTGCTGACCGATGGCACTTTATTGTTGCTGGATGACGGACAGATGATGCGTAAGATGAATATCAAGGACGGATATGCACTCCAGCTTGCAGTTAAAAAGGGGTATCGGGTATTGGTGATATCAGGTGGACAATCCCTTGCCGTGGAACTGCGTTTGAAGAAACTGGGTGTGCAGGATATCTTCCTTGGCGTGGAGAACAAAGCGGCCCTGCTGGATGAATATCGCCAGCAACATGGCCTCGACTGGGAAGAAATCCTATTTATGGGCGATGATATTCCGGATATTGCCGTGATGCAGAAAGTGGGATTGCCCTGCGCACCGCTGGATGCCGCTTCGGAAGTGCAGAGCATCGCTACTTATATCAGTCGCAAAAAAGGCGGTGAGGGCTGTGTGCGCGATGTGCTGGAAATGGTGATGAAACTGCGCGGCGACTGGCAAATTGATCTGACCGTAAAAAGCAGGTAAGGCCTCCATTCAAGAAAAAGGCTCAAAACAAACATTAATTGAAACTTATAGGCGCATTTTTCCGACTCATCCGATGGCCGAATCTTGTGTTCATCGCCATCACGCAGGTATTATTTTATACCTGTGTACTGCTGCCTACCCTGGGTGCTGATTCGAAGCTGAGCCCCGTGATTTTTTCCATCCTGGCCGGCTCCTCGGTTTTGATTGCTGCCGCCGGGTATATCATCAACGACTATTTTGATTTGAATATCGACCAGGTGAACAAGCCCGATGCCATCGTGGTGCAGCGGTTTATCAGTCGCCGTTGGGCCATATTCTGGCATTTTATCTTTTCAAGCATCGGCATCGTGATGGCCTTTTATATTTCCTGGGAATTGCGGAATCCCATCATCGGTTTTGCCAATTTCGGTTGTGTGATACTGTTATGGCTTTATTCCACCACTTTTAAAAAGCAATTGCTGATCGGAAATGTGCTGATCTCGCTGTTGACGGCCTGGGTTATACTCGTGATTTATTTTGCTGAGATGAGTGTAACGCGATTCGACGAACCCGATTATATCAATGCATTCAAAAATGTTTTCAAATACGCAGTGTTGTACAGCGGCTTTGCCTTTGTGATATCGCTGATCAGGGAGGTGGTGAAGGATATGGAAGATCGCGAAGGGGATGCACGTTACGGGTGCAAAACCATCCCCATTGTATGGGGCATGCCCGCGGCGAAACTGTTTGTGGGCATCTGGACCGTGGTATTGCTCGCCAACCTAACGGTTATTCAGGTAATCGGATTGTTTAAGGGCTGGTGGCTGGGCGTGGTGTTCTGCCTGCTTACGGTGATGATCCCCCTGGTAAAATTTCTGATTGATCTCCGCAAGGCTGATCAACCTGCGGACCTGCACCGGCTGAGTTCACTCATCAAGATGGTGATGCTGGCCGGCATACTCACCCTGTTATTTTTTAAGTGGTACCTCTGATGGAAAAGATTATACTGGCGTCTCAATCGCCGCGCAGAAAACAGTTATTGGAATGGGCTGAAATCCCCTTTGAAATTAAGGTGAAGGAAACCGCGGAAACCTGGCCAGACGGGCTGCCGGTGGAGGAAATACCCGTGCATATTGCACGCGGGAAAGCACAGGTGGTGGCGGAAACACTCGATAGCAATCAACTGGTGCTGGCTGCCGATACCGTAGTGGTTTTGAACAACGAAATAATTGGTAAACCCCGCGACCGGGAAGATGCAATACAGATTCTTGGAAAGTTATCGGGACAAACCCACTCGGTTATAACGGGTGTGGTTATGCGAAAATCGGATCAGGAATGGGCTTTTGCAGATCGCACCGAAGTGCGGTTCCATCCGCTTACCCGGGAGCAGATTGCTTATTATGTTGATCATTATAAGCCCTACGATAAAGCCGGTGCCTATGCCATTCAGGAATGGATTGGCGTAGTGGGCATTCACTCCATACACGGCGATTTCTACAATGTGATGGGCCTGCCCGTCAGCAGGGTGGTTTTCACGCTCCAAAATCAGGTGTTTAAACGGTTGTAGTGTTCCGGCCGGATTGGTAGTTTTCCGGAAAAATGAAAGAACGCTTATTGCAGTTTATCTGGCAGGAAAAATACTACCAGGTGCGCGATTTGCGGGTGGAAACGGGCGAGCAACTGGTAATACTGGATCCGGGTACCTGGAATCAGGATCAGGGACCTGATTTTCTGAATGCACGGATCATGTTGGACGGCACTTTATGGGCGGGCCATATCGAGCTGCATGTGAAAAGTTCCCAGTGGTTTCAGCACCGGCATGAAACGGATCCGATGTACAATTCGGTAATACTTCATGTGGTATGGGAAAATGACGATAAACGGTTATCGCAAACCCTGCCCACCCTGGTACTGCAGCACAGGGTTTCGGGGATATTGCTCGAGCGTTATCAGCGGCTGATGTTGATGGAAGGACAACTGGTTTGTCAGGAATGGTTGCCGGGTATTCGTCCCGATACCTGGAGAGCCTGGAAACAGCAGTTGCTGGCGGAAAGGCTTCGGCGTAAAGCCGCCGACCTCTTGAATCTGTACAAAAAAAGCGGGGGAAACTGGGAAGATACCTGCTGGTGGTGGATGGCCCGGTATATGGGTGGTGTGGTAAACGGGTCGTTTTTTGAAACGGTGGCACAGAGTATCCCGATGAAAATTCTGGCAAGGCACCGGCAGCAGGTTATCCAGCTGGAAGCCTTGTTATTAGGACAGGCCAATATGCTTAACCTGTCAAGCGGGGATCCCTATGTGCAGTTATTACAGCGGGAATATCGTTTTCTGCAGAAGAAATACCACCTGCCTTATGTACATGGACAAGCATCGAAACTAAGAATGCGTCCGGCAGCCTTCCCGGAACTGCGACTGGCTCAACTGGCTATGCTGATACATCGCGAATCCCAGTTCAGCCGGCATTGGCTGGAATATGATCAACCCAAAACCCTGGCCTCGCTGCTGGATATTACGGCCAATGATTTCTGGCATTACCATTATACGCTGGAAGAGGCCACGCCCTTTCATCCCAAACATATGGGCGATGAGCTGGTTCAGCAGATTCTGGTTAATGTGGTGGTACCATATATCTATGCAGCAGGACAGCAAGGGCAGCAGGCCGGATTACAGCAGAAAGCTATCAGGTGGCTGGAGCAGATTGCAGCGGAAAAGAATGCATTCACCCGGCAGTGGGATCGGGTGGGAGTGCACTCCGAAAACGCGCTGGATTCACAGGCCCTGATCGAACTAAAGAAATACTATTGCCAGGCACGAAGATGTCTTGACTGCTCCATTGGCCGGACCATTCTGAACAAAGTGGAAGCTGGAGATCCATAAAAAATACCGACAGCCCGGGCTATCGGTATTGAATGTTTTTACAGGTTGACAGTTTCGCTGAAATGGCATCTTCCTTTAAAAGGTGATGGAATTACCATTCGTACACCAAATTGATTTCAGTTTCGGGGGAAAGGCTTTTGGCCACCGGGCAATTATTTCCGATGGTTTCGAGGAGGCTCCGATCTTTTTCACTAAGGTTTAACGTTTTCGGCATACGCAGAACAACGTCTATTTTTCCGATTTTGCGGGGGGCGCTAACCATGTGTTTCTGGATATCGATAGTGGTTCCGGCCAGCTCAATTCCCATATCCTGAGCTCTGATGCCCATTGTAGTAATGGCGCAGGTTCCAAGGGCTACACAAACCATATCGGTGGGGGAAAATCGTTCGCCTTTGCCACGGTTATCAGTAGGTGCATCGGTTTCAACCGTGCTGCCACTTTGGAGATGGGTGGCCTTACAACGTAATTGTCCTTCGTAAACTACGGATGCTGTCATGCTATTAATTTTGCCTAAATTTACGCAAGCAGGTACCTAAAAACATTACCGTGAAAAAATTCTTGTTATTGTCGCTTGGAATTGTGATGACAACCCTGGTGTGTGCCCAGACAAATCCGGTTTCCCCAAAAAAGGATAAAAAGGCGGAAAAAAAGCAACGAATCAATGCTCTGCTTAAAATGGAGGAAGAAGGGCAGTTGATTTTTAATAAACACAATGTCTTCGGTTTTAAACTCAACAGCGACGGCTGGGGCCTTTCATTCGAGAAAGGAAAGTTTATCACTCCACGAAAAACCCGGCTCATCCAGATTGAATTTAATGAGAAAAAGCATCAGAAAGAAGATAAGGATGCCGGAAGTATTGATTTGTTCACGGGGAATGTGAACCAGTTCATCTTTGGTAAAGCCATCAACTTTTATCAGTTAAAAGGGAGCTGGGGACAACAATACCTGATCGGGGGCAAGAGCAACAAGAACGGTGTATCTGTTACCGGTTTATGGACCGGTGGCCTGAGCATAGGACTGGAGAAGCCCTACTATGTTGATGTGGTGGATCGCACCACAGAGGAGAGAAGTCGTAAAACCTTTACGGAAATTGAAGATTTGCGTCAGTATGCCTATCTGGGTTCGTCAGGATTTACAGTGGGTTGGGGAGAAGTTAAATTCAATCCCGGTGCCCATGCCAAAGCAGCACTCCGCTTCGACTATGGCCGCTTTAACGAAGTGGTATCAGCTATCGAAGCCGGGGTGAATATCGAATACTACAGCAAATCGGTTCTGCAAATGGTAGATAACAAAGAAAAGAACCTGTTTTTCAACGCTTATGTGTCCGTGCTCTTCGGTAAACGTAAGTAACGTAATTTTGTACCATTATGCAGGAATTACCCGTAGTTGCAGCTGTTCCGAAAACTGAGTCTGCTATCAAAAAGCCCAACTGGCTTCGCGTTAAACTTCCCACCGGCGAAAACTATAAGCACGTTCGTTCTCTGGTGGATACACATAAGCTTCATACTATATGTGAGAGTGGTAATTGTCCCAATATGGGAGAGTGCTGGGGTGAAGGCACGGCAACTTTCATGATTTTGGGCAATACCTGTACCCGCAGCTGCGGATTTTGTGCCGTGGCCACCGGTCGCCCCGATCCTGTGGACTGGGACGAGCCCCAGCGGGTTGCAGAGGCCATCTACCTGATGAAGGTTAAACATGCGGTTCTGACATCTGTTGACCGTGACGAATTAAAAGACGGTGGATCTACGATCTGGTATAATACCATCCGCGCCGTTAAGCAATTGAATCCCGAAACTACACTGGAAACCCTGATTCCCGATTTCAAGGGCATTAAGGAGCAGATTCAACGAATTATTGAGGCTGCTCCCGAAGTGGTATCACACAATATTGAAACCGTTGAACGCCTCACCAAACGGGTGCGCATCCAGGCAAAATACTGGAGAAGCATGGAAGTGCTTCGTACCCTGAAAGAGGGTGGTATGCGCGTGAAGAGTGGGATCATGCTGGGACTGGGGGAAACCCGGGAGGAAGTGATCCAAACCCTGACCGACCTGAGAGATAATGGCGTGGATGTGGTGACTATCGGTCAATATTTGCAGCCCACAAAAAAACACCTGCCGGTGGATCGCTTCGTGCATCCGGATGAGTTTGCAGAATACCGTGAAATTGGGTACAACCTGGGACTGGATTATGTGGAAAGCGGTCCCCTGGTTCGTTCTTCCTACCATTCAGAGCGCCATGTAATTCCCGGCTACGGCAAGGAAAAATGGTTGCAGGAAAAAGCCAGTCAGCAGGTGTATCAACCGTCCTGATTCGGTTTCAGCACTTAAATCAGCGCATCGACATAACTATGATACCATTCAGGTTTGTTGTAAATACATTCAAGGCCCTTAGCGGCCTTTTCTTTTACAAGGGATTATTCGCTTCTTTTTCCGCCGTTCATGCAGCGGTTTTTCACCGGGCATGCTTCGCAGGTTGCAGGACCTCTCTCGCAATTTTATTAACATCATTATATGCAGTGATGTTACCTGTCCGCTTATCTGCGCAAGCTTCGTGGCAGAATTGCAGCACGGAATATGGTCCGCTTCCGGAAGGAATGGAACTTTACCGTTTCGAGGGAGAGTATGAGGGCAAAGCTTTCCGTGCTTTTTATGCAATTGCCGATTTAAGAAAAGGAACCCTTCAGGTAACGCAGGACACCACTGACAAGCGAAGAATGATCCCCGATTCTTTTCATATCCGCAACCATCAACCGGCGCTGGTGGTAAACACCAGTTTTTTCTCCTTTGCCACCAACCGGAACCTGAATATCATTATGAACAACGGAAAGATCCTGGCACACAATGAGCACGTGGTAAAGGGCCGGGGTGCCCACAGCACAGTTTACATGCACCCGCTGGTCGGAGCCCTCGGTATACGACGAAACGGAGAGATGGATATCGCCTGGACCTTCACAGACAGGCGCAAGCGCAAACCATATGCTGTTCAGGATAACCCCGTGTTGGTTAAGGATAGTTTTTCGGTTGTCGATATCCGTTGGGCACGGCGAAATCGACGGAACAAAAGTCTTTCGGTTCATATGCCGGCCAGGTCCGCGGGCCAATCACAGTTTCCCCGATTGAAAAGATGGCTGGTTCAGACTGCCCTTGGTGGCGGTCCGGTGCTGGTGCAAAACAGCCAAATCCATATCACCAATAATGAAGAATGGAAATTCGCGGGCAAGGCAATTAATGATTATCATCCCCGTACAGCCGTAGGATATACCTCCGACGGGAGACTGATCGTGCTGGTCATTGAGGGAAGAAATCCCGGTGTTGCCGAAGGTGCCACTTTACCCCAAACCGCTGCCATTCTGCAACAATTAGGATGCGTGGAAGCACTCAACCTCGATGGTGGTGGCAGCACCTGTATGCTGATCAATGGTCGCGAGACCGTCCGCCCCTCTGATCGCGAGGGGCAGCGGGCTGTTCCGGCGGTAATGGTATGGAGGGGAGCGAGGTAACAAGGGGGACAAGGGGAACGAAGGAGACGAGGGAACAAAGGGAACAAAGGGAACAAAGGGAACAAGGAAACAAAGGGGACGAGGGGACGAAGGTGACGGGGTAACACGGCGGTCAGGTATACTATAGGAATAAAGTCATTTAATTAAATAAAGGAAAAGCGGGTAGTGAGGTCACTACCCGCTTTCTTATCACGCTTTTTGTATTTCGAGATTTATTCGCTCGTCACCTTGGAGCCACCCTTCTCCCTTCTCCATTCACCCTTCTCCATTCTCCATTCACCATTCTCCTACAACGACGAAGCACTCTGCTTCATTTCCCAAACAAGTGCGCTGGCGCCGAGGATAGCGGCGTCGGCTTCGTGAAGATCACTCTTGATCACTTTCACCTTGTTTTTGAAAATGGGGAGCAGATTTTTTTCCATATGCTCGATCGTGGGATCAAAAATCAATGAACCCGCCTTGATCAATCCGCCAAAAAGGATGATGGCCTCGGGTGAGGAGAACATCACAAAATTGGCCAGGGATTCGCCAAGGATCTGGCCGGTAAAACGATATACTTCCTTGGATATTTCATCACCCTGCATGGCGCAATCAAAAATCTGCTTGCTGGTCAGTTCGTCCAATTTATAACGACGCAGCAGGCTGTCGCGCTCGGGCTGGGCACTGAGCATCTCCTTGGCAGTAATTACCACACCGGTAGCGGAAGCATAGGCCTCGAGCGATCCTACCAGGTTGGTGGACCAGTGCGGACGGCCACCCGGACGAATAATAGTATGTCCGAGTTCGCCGGCAAAGCCATCGTGACCATAAATCAACTGGCCATTGGCAACGATACCGCTACCCACGCCGGTTCCGAGGGTGATGGTGATAAAATCGCGCATCCCCTTGGCTGCACCGTATTGCATTTCGCCTACGGCGGCAGCATTGGCATCATTGGTAAGGGCAGTAGCCAGGTTCATACGCTGGCTCACCATATCGGCCAGGGGAACCACGCCTCTCCAACGAAGGTTAGGCGCATATTCAATGGTTCCGGTATAATAGTTACCGTTGGGGGCACCGATACCGATCCCCTTGATAACAGCATTTCCACCCACTTTTTCAATCATCAGGTTCAGCCGAACGCAGAGCGCATCCACAAATGCCTCAGGTGTTTCGTACTCAGGGGTTGACAATTGCTCGTACTGTAAAACTTCACCACGCCGGTTTACTATACCACATTTTGTATTCGTGCCACCTATATCTACTCCGATGGCATACTCTAACGGAATTTTTGTCATGCTCATAGTCGCTTGCAATTAATGTCCACCACCAATCTGGCTGTCGAAATCCAGTCCCTGGGAGGTCAATACTTTTTTTAGTTTGACCGCAAGATAAGCCAGGAAAGCAAAACAGGCAGCAGCCATCAGGTAAGAAAAATGCATATCCTTCAAATCACCCAGCACACCTTGGAGGGGAGGAAGCACTGCACCACCCAAAATCATCATGATGAGGAAGGCTGAACCCTGGCTGGTATATTTTCCCAGTCCGGCTACCGCCAGCGCAAAAATAGAGGGCCACATTACCGAGCAGCAAAGACCGCCGGCCATAATTGCATAAACCGATATAATTCCGTTGGTGAATACGCCAATCAACATAAAAATAGTAGCCAGGATAGACACCGTCAACAGTGTTTTCACGGGTTTTTCCTGTCCATAGAAGAAAGCTGCGATCATGATCACCACCAGCACAGAATATCCCCAGAGATCGGAAATATCACTTCCCTTCAGGTGGTTGGCCAGCAATACCACGGCAAAAGCAATGAATGGCACCACGATGGTGGCAATCGTCTTACCGGTTTTGGAAAGATTGAATACTCCGATGGCACCGGTCCAGCGTCCGATCATCAAGCTACCCCAGTAAAGGGAAATAAAATGGGAGATTTCACTTTCGTCCAATCCCGCTTCGCTAAAATATCCGGGCATTTTCAGCAGGGCACCGAAGTTATTGTCGATGGTTACTTCCACACCCACATAAACGAAGATGCCGAGCATACCATAAATAAGCTGCTGATATCTCATGGCACCCCAGCCTTCAGGCGATTTGGTGGCCGCACTGTTTGAATAAAAAAGGATACCCACCACGGTGATCAGGGTAAGCAGCAGCAGGAAGAGCTTGCTGGTATCGGTAAACTGTCCGATCAGGATGATCACAAATATGATACCCGTCATCAGCAGCAGGGAACCCGAAGCCTTGTTCGCGCGTTCGAAACGCTCATCGTTTTTACCGTCGGGCAGTTTGGAGAAGGTAAAAATCAGGGCCACGGCAGCAAATACGGCGGCAACGATCAGATAAAGTGTGTTGATATTAGTAATGGTTGCTTTGGAGGCATCGGTCTGAAACGAACCAAAGAGGAAGAGACTCACAATGATGGGGCCCAATGTGGTACCCAGGGAGTTCACCCCGCCGGTCAGGTTCAGTCGCTGTGAACCCGTAGCAGGATCACCCAGTGAAATCGCAAAAGGTTGGGCCGCGGTCTGCTGCAGGGAAAAACCCAGTGCCACCACAAACAATGATCCCAACAGCGCGGGGAAGGAATTGGCATTGGCAGAAGGAATGATCAGCAATGCACCCACCACTGAAATCCAAAGTCCGTATATGATTCCTTTCTTATATCCGATTTTGTTGAGGATATCGTAACCCAAACCGTTGGACACAATAAAAAGGATCAGGCTACCGATGAAATAGGCGCCATAAAAAGCAGAACCGATCAACTGGCTCTGAAACTGGTTCAGATCAAAATGTGTTTTACAAAAAGGAATCAGAATACTGTTGGAAGCAGCGATAAAGCCCCAGAAAAAGAATACCATTACAAGCGTTGCCAGTGCGCCTGTATTCGTTGGTTGTTTGGTTTGCGACATGTTGAAATCAGAGTTTTTGATTATGCAATGTTCGATGCACTTAATCAGTGAAAATAGGAAGAATTTTATTTGCCCGAAATTTTTTAAATGGAGCGCGAGCCCAATTCATTTTCTTATTATATTCAATCGTAATTATTTATATGGAAATTCTTCACGTTTCAGCAGAGTGTTATCCCGTGGCAAAAGCAGGTGGTTTAGGCGATGTGGTAGGCGCTTTACCCAAGTATCTGTCCGAAGCCGGACATATCTGCAAAGTGGTAATGCCCATGTACCGAACCCGTTTTCTCTACGAGAACAAATGGGAAGTGGTGCATAAGGGGAGTGCCTTCCTGGGTTCAACCTGGTTTGACTATACCATTATTAAAGAATCGACCAATAAACTGGGATACGATCTCTACCTCGTGGATATAAACGGATTGCTAGACCGCGAAAAAATTTACGGATATAACGATGATACCGAGCGGTTCACCTCCTTCCAGATAGCTGTGGTCGACTGGGTCAGTGCCTGGAAACACCGTCCCGATATCATTCATGTGCACGATCACCACACTGCACTGATTCCCTTCATGCTGAAATACTGTTTCAAATACAGGCACCTGGAAACCATTCCTACCGTGCTCACCATTCACAATGCGCAATACCAGGGATGGATGGACTGGAACCTTTCGCATTATATTCCCAATTGGGACGGCTGGCGCTGGGGCATGCTCGACTGGAACAATATGATTAACCCGCTGGCCGCAGGCATCAAGTGTGCCTGGAAGGTAACCACCGTAAGCTGGAGCTATCTCTATGAAATGCGACAGCAAAGCAACGGATTGGAAGCCCTTCTGGAATACGAAAAGGGGAAATGTGTGGGAATTCTCAACGGGATCGATTCGGATGTATGGGATCCCGCTACCGATTCCTACCTCGATGACCATTATACCATCGAAACCCTGGCGGCAGGAAAACGAGCCAATAAGGAAGCGCTTTGCCGGGAGTTTAACCTGAATCCTAATAAACCGCTGTTCGTATTCATCGGGCGACTGGTGGGCGAAAAAGCGGCCGACCTGCTGCCTAAAGCAATCGGCGATTCCCTCTATTATATTGATCAGCGCATGAATTTCCTGGTGCTGGGCAGCGGCGAAACCCATGTGGAACAAGAACTGGAACATATGCGCTCTTATTGGGTGGGCTACTACAATTCAAAAATCGGGTACAATGAGAAACTGAGTCACCGTATGTATGCCGGTGCCGATTTCCTGCTGATGCCGAGCCGGGTGGAGCCCTGCGGACTCAACCAGATGTATGCCATGCGCTATGGAACCGTGCCCGTGGTGCGCAGAACCGGGGGACTGAGAGATACCGTCATCGATATCAGCGAACCCGGCGGATACGGCATCTCCTTCAACCACGCAACGGTGGGGGATATCACCCATGGTGTTTACCGGGCCGTGGAACTTTACGACGATCAACTGAAATTCGACGGCATTCGCAGGAAGATTATGGAACTGGATTTTGGCTGGGATGTGAGCGCCAAACAATACCTCGACTTATACAAATCTTTATTACCTTAATAGCTATAACACAAACAGAACGATATGTCAATCAGCAAAGAAATACTGGCGGTGATCCTGGGTGGAGGTGCCGGTACACGTCTGTATCCCCTGACAGCCAGCAGAAGCAAACCGGCGGTACCCATTGCGGGAAAATACCGCCTGGTGGATATTCCGATCTCAAACTGTATGAACTCCAATATCAACCGGATGTTCGTACTCACCCAGTTTAACTCGGCCTCGCTGAACCGGCATATCAAGAACACCTATCATTTCAGCGCTTTCAGTTCCGCTTTCGTGGATATTCTCGCGGCAGAACAAACACCCGATAACCCCACCTGGTTTCAGGGTACGGCCGATGCGGTGCGGCAAAGCCTTCGCCATATCATGCCCTTCGACAGCGAATATGTGCTGATTCTCTCCGGCGACCAGTTATACCAGATGGATTTCAGCGAAATGCTCGAGAACCACAAGAAACACGGGGCCGATATATCGATCGCAACCATCCCGGTAGGTGAACGCGAAGCACCTGAATTCGGCATCCTCAAAGCCGCCGACGGGTTCATCACTTCCTTTGTGGAGAAACCCAAAAAAGATGTCTTACCCGAATGGATAAGCGATACCGGCGATGAAATGCGCGCGCTCGGAAGAAATTACCTCGCATCCATGGGGATCTATATCTTCAACCGTAAGCTGCTGTTCGAACTGCTGGAGAACGAGAAAAAAGATGCCACCGATTTCGGGAAGGAAATCATTCCGGAGTCCATTCACAAATACAAGGTCTGCAGTTACCAGTATGATGGATACTGGACAGATATCGGAAATATCTATTCCTTCTTCGAGTCGAATATCAGTCTCACCAAGGATATTCCCGAGTTCAATCTCTTCGACAACAAAAACGCAATTTATACCCGCGCCCGCATGCTGCCTCCGGCCAAGATCAGCGGCTCCACACTGGAGAAAACCGTGATCGCCGAAGGCTCCATCATCAATGCCTCCCGCGTGGAGAATACCGTGGTGGGTATCCGCTCGCGTATCGGGCATGGTACCACCGTGGTGAACAGCTACCTGATGGGGAACGATTATTTCGAAACCATTCAGGACATGAGCAAGGCGCGTCAAAGCGGTCAACCCATACTCGGCATTGGCGATCGCTGTTATATCAAGAATGCGATCGTTGATAAGAATGTACGCATCGGCGATGATGTACGTATTAACGGAGGCTCGCATCTCGAAAACTGTGATCACGCCCTTTATACCGTGAAAGACGGTATCGTGGTGGTGAAAAAGGGAGCCATCATCCCGAACGGGTTTGTGATCTGATATGGACTAACCCAACAGAAATAACATGAGGGTGTCCCAGGGCGGACACCCTTTTTAATCCGGCCTGAGTCCCTGCGTAAACGCATCCATCCGATTCGCCGCAAGGATTCTTTGTACTTTCACACTTTGTGTATATATTACACGTTATAAAACGATTGCTATGGCATTATCGGCTGCACCCGGTGGTCCAACCAAACAGGCACTGCTCCCCAAGCCCAATCTATCCATTGCACAGATAGTAACCATGAGCTTTGGCTTCATGGGCATACAATTCGGATTTGCCTTACAGAATGGCAACACGAGCCGCATCCTCCGATCTTTTGGCGCGGATGTGGAACACCTGCCCGCCTTCTGGCTGGTGGCACCCGTTGTGGGAATGATTGTACAACCCATCATCGGACATTACAGCGATCGCACCTGGAACCGCCTGGGACGGCGAAAGCCCTACTTTCTTACCGGCGCCATTCTGTCCGCACTGGCTTTGATCTTCCTGCCCAATTCGGCGAGTCTGGCCGGCATCATTCCCGCACTTTGGATCGGCGCCGGTATGGTGATGGTGATGGATGCATCGTTTAATATCGCGATGGAACCCTTCCGGGCACTGGTAGCCGATAATTTATCGCCCAAACAAAGTACGCTGGGCTTCAGTATCCAGACCTTTCTGATTGGTATGGGCGCCGTGATAGGATCGATTTTGCCCGAATGGCTGGGCGAACTCGGTTTCAGTATGGAAGCCGGCACAACCGGCGTGGCAGACAATATCCGCTATTCATTTTATATAGGCGCAGCCGTATTTATCGCCGCCATATTGGTGACGGTATTCTTTAGCAAGGAATATCCGCCCAATGAATATGAACGCTATCATGGCAAACCCGAGGCAGCTTCGCAGAAAGCGGGACTGATGCAGATACTGCTCGACTTCCGCAATATGCCAAAGACCATGTTGCAATTGGGACTGGTACAATTCTTCAGTTGGTTTGCGTTGTTTAGTATGTGGGTGTTCACCACGGATGCCGTAGCCATGCATGTATATGGACTGAGCGGCGACTATTCGCAAACGGTAGCCTATAACGAAGCGGGAAATATTGTAAGTTCCTCCTTCGGCGTGTACAATTTTGTGGCCATGTTCTATGCCCTGATGCTGCCGATGATTGCAAGACAGTTTGGAAGAAAACTCACCCACGCGATTTCGCTGCTCGCCGGGGGACTGGGACTGATTTCCATTTATTTTCTGAAAGATCCATCCATGCTCAAATTTTCCATGGTGGGCGTGGGACTGGCCTGGGCGAGCATTCTGGCCATGCCTTATGTGATATTATCCAGTTCAATTCCCGCGGGAAAACTGGGTATATATATGGGCATCTTCAATTTCTTCATCACCCTGCCGCAGATTGTAAACGGACTTGTAAACGGGTGGATCGTGCGCAATATTTATGACGGGCAACCGATTTATGCCATAGTGATGGCGGGATTCTGCCTTATCTGTGCGGCCGTCTCCGTGCTTTTTGTGTACGATGAAGGATGGATTAAAATCCAGGAAGAAAAGAAACTTCAGCGACATGCCGGCTGATCATTTCCATTCAACTTATTCAAAAAACATATCATGAGATTCAGGATTATCCTCAGTCTGATTTTTATCGTTACCATTCAGGTGGTTTTTGCGCAGGAAATCAATTCCTATCCGACCAATTGGTGGGTGGGCATGAACAATCCCAAATTGCAGCTCATGTTGCATGGGAAAGATATTGGGAAGGCCCAGATAGCGGTGGCCGATTATCCCGGTGTGGTGGTTGAAAAAATTCAACCGGCCGAAAACCCGAACTATGTATTTGTGGATCTGCTGGTAACATCGGCTGCCCAACCCGGCACGCTGACCATCACCGCAAAGGCCGGAAAAAGCACCCGAACCGTAGAACTGCCACTGAAAGCCCGGCGAAAAGGCAACGGTACCGACTATGCGAAAGGTGTGCGCTCGGAGGATCTGATCTACCTACTGATACCCGATCGTTTCAGCAATGGAGATCCCTCAAACGATAAAATTCCTGGGCTGCTCGACCAGTCGCTGAACCGCGATTCCATCTATCACCGCCATGGGGGCGATATACAGGGTATCATCAATCATCTTGATTATCTGCAGGATCTGGGAGTGACCACCGTATGGTGTCTTCCGATCTGGCAGAATAATATGCCCGACAGAACCGAGCATGGATATGCCATCACCAATCATTATAAGGTGGAACCACGGTTAGGCACAAACGAAGATTACCGCCGACTGGGAGATGAGTTGCACAAACGAGGCATGAAACTGATTCAGGATGCCGTATATAACCATACCGGGCTTTATCATTTCTTTGTGCAGGACAAGCCGATGAAGGACTGGCTACACGAATGGCCTGCATACACCGGCACCAATTATAAGGATCAGATCATGTTCGATCCCTATGCCAGCGAGGCAGATAAAGCCAAACTGTTTGACGGCTGGTTCACGCATATGATGCCCGATCTGAATCAGCGAAATCCCTATGTGGCAAATTTCCTGATACAGCATGCCATCTGGAGTGTGGAGGAATTTGGTGTGGACGGCTGGCGGGTGGATACCTATATTTACAACGACCTTGAATTCATGAATCGCTGCAATAAGGCGCTGATGGATGAGTTTCCGAACATCAGCATATTCGGCGAAACCTGGGTGCATGGCGTTCCCAACCAGGCATATGTAACCGAAAACAAAATCACCGGTCTGGAGTTCAGGAGCAATCTGCCTGGGACCACCGATTTCCAGACACTTTTTTATGGAATCCAGGAAGCGCTGACCAAACCCTTTGGCTGGACCGACGGCGTGAATAAACTCTATACCACTGCCGCACAGGATTTCCTTTATAAGGACCCGATGCGCCAGGTGATCTTCCTCGACAACCACGATCTGGCCCGTTTCTACAGCGTAATAGGAGAGGATACCGCCAAATACAAGATTGCGTTGAGCTGGCTGCTGACCTTCCGCGGCATTCCGCAACTCTATTACGGCAGTGAGATCCTGATGACCGGGTTCACCAATCCCGATGGCTGGGTCCGGCTCGATTTTCCGGGCGGTTGGCCGGGTGACCCCGTGAACAAGTTTACAGCAGCAGGGCGTACGGAGAAGGAGAATGCCATTTTCGATCATCTCCGGAAACTGGCCAGATTCCGCCTGAATTCATCGGCCATTAAGACGGGTAAGATGATGCAGTTTGTTCCGGAAGACGGCGTATATGTTTATTTCCGTTATGACGGAAACCAGACCGTAATGTGTATCATGAATACCCAAAATGAAGCACGCACCATCGATGGACGCCGCTTTATCGAACGTACTGCAGGATTTAAGAAAGGAACCGATGTGCCCACGGGGCAGACATACGACATTACCGGGACGATCCAGCTGCGTCCGATGTCGATGCTGGTACTGGAATTGCAGTAGGATTCAGAACACCGGAAACCTATAACAGCGACCACCAGATATATTTCTCTCCACGTTTACCCCAATCGGTGAACGTGGATTTAAGAATCTGCGCAACCTGTTCGGCATTGATCTTTTTCCCCCTTTCGTTGATCCGGAAAGCCGCAGCCGGAGCTTCGGTTATTTCCACTTTGGTGGCAAACCAGGTGGTATAGAGACGGGGAACTGCGAGTCCCAGTATCATACCGGGCAGTCCGCCAAAGGACTCGGGACCGCCACTCACCGGAATTTCATCGGTATAAAATGCCACCACATACACCGAATCGCTGATCACGCCAACGGCTTTGCGGCATTCGAAGCCGGCAATTTCCCGGGTTTCACTGGTGATTTTCCAGGAAACACGTCCCAAGCTGTCGCGCACCACGAAATTCTCTTCGAACACTTTGCGCCGACTCAGGATTTCGCCGGAATTAAAGTCGGTGAGTACTTGGTTTTCCTTGGCAGGCCCTAACAACCAGGGTTCCATCTTTTTATCCGGTTCGCGCCCGGGTTGGTAAATGGCCTTATCCTTATTGAAAGAGAGATTGAAATAGGAGTTTTGAAATCTCGGTTGCTTCGAGATGAACTCTTTCCAGAAATCGGGTTGATCAGCCTCCAGATCATTTTCAAACTGGCGATGCACGTTGATGCGCCGTTCGTATTCAATGGTACCGGCGCCCAAAAAACGGGCCTGACAAAAAGCCGTCTGATGTAACAGTATAATTCCTATGATACCGATGATCTTTTTCATTGTTCCGAATGATTTTCGCATTAATTATTGCCCCGGATTCTTATTGAAATTCCAGATCACCCCAAGCAGCCAGTATCGGCGCAGGGTACTATAAGTATTCTCGGAAATAAAATTGCTGTTGGCATTTCGCTGGAATCCGATATTCTGGTTCAGGATATCGTTAACGGATAACCGAATTTCAGCGGTCTTCTTCTTATTGATCTTGCGGGCTAGATAAGCATTCCACAATACCACATTCCGATCATCGCCAAACACATCGGTTTTCTGCCGCCATTGATAGGTCAGGCGGGTATTCAATTCAAAATTCTTCAGGAAATAAACGGTCCCGTCCAGGCTGGAACTGGTAGTCCAATACTTCGTAACAATATCCGGACGGAGAGAAGATACGCTTCGGGTTTTACTGGGAATAAAATACAGCTGCAGATCAAATTTGTTTTCCTTGCTTTTCAGGAAGCCGATTTCCGCATTCAGCGTGCGGTAGGTATTGGTATTTTTTACGTTATTAACCACATTGTTGTTCTTACCGCCATTCAGACTAAAATA
>DATCJQ010000563.1:0-1796 GCA_036562745.1 Flavihumibacter sp. | reverse complement strand
GGTGTACAAAACCGGCGGAGTCGAATACCGAAGAAGAATGGCTGGACCTGTTTAACGGTAAGGACCTGGACGACTGGATCGTGAAAATTCATCATCACGAGGTAGATGAAAATTTTGCCAATACCTTTCGGGTAGAAGACGGGATGATCAAGGTACGGTACGACGGTTATGGTGATTTCAACGACCAGTTCGGCCATCTGTATTACAAGGAGCCATTTTCCCATTTTCACCTGGTGGTGGAATACCGTTTTAGCGGCGAACTGCACCCTGGAGCCCCCTCCTATACCCTGCTGAACAGCGGTGTGATGTTCCATTCCCAGGACCCGCGGACGATGCCTAAGGAACAGAACTGGCCCATATCGGTGGAAATGCAGTTTCTGGCAGGCCTGGGCGATGGTCAGCCACGTCCGACAGGCAACATGTGTTCGCCCGGGACCCACGTCGTGTACAACGGCAAACTCGATGAAACGCATTGCATCAGTTCTTCCTCCAAAACCTATGACAAGGATGCGTGGGTACGGGCTGAGCTGATGGTCTGGGGGGATTCGCTGGTCAAACATATCATCGAGGGCGATACGGTCCTCGTTTACAGCAAACCACAGGTCGGCGGGGGCGTGGTCGAAAGATTTGATCCCGCCCAGAAAATTGACGGAACTCCCCTTAAGAGTGGCTATATCGCCCTGCAGAGTGAGGGACAACCTATTGAATTCAGGACGGTCAGACTTCGAAGGCTGAAATAAAGTCTTATGAATTAATTGTCCTCCATCAACTTTCTCATCGTCTTTGAGGTCTTATCTTTGCTCGCTTTAATTTAAATGGAGTTGTGATGCTTGATGAGACGTCGAAGACAATACGATTAGCCGTTCCGATCATTCTGGGCGAGATTGCCCAAATGGCCCTCCACCTGATCGATACGGCTATGGTGGGGGCTGTCAGTTATGTGCAGCTGGCCGCTGCCTCCCTGGTTTTCAATGTGATGAATATCCCCTTTGTGATCGGAATCGGAATTACCATTTCCGTGTCACAGATGGTCTCCATGGCTCAGGGGCAATTCGACGGCCAGAAGGTATCCCATTTCTTTTTCAATGGATTTGTCCTTTGTACGATAACAGCTTTGGTAATTGCTGCCGGACTCCTGTCCAGCAGCTATCTGTTTCCCTATCTGGGCCAGGATCCGCAGGTGGTAGAACATGCCATTCCCTTCATGCGGTTTATCGGCATATCGATCATCCCGATGATCCTTTTCATGACGCTCAAACAGTTCACCGACGGACTGGAACATACCAAAACGGCGATGATGATCTCGCTGTTGGGGCTTCCCCTTAATATTCTGCTTAACTGGCTGCTGATTTTTGGCAACCTCGGGTTTCCCCGCCTGGAACTGATCGGTGCCGGTTGGGCGACTCTGATTACGCGGACGCTCATGTTTCTAGCACTGGGTTTTGTCGTGATGAAACACCACCTGTTTCACCGCTATATCGCAGTGAGCAAAAACCAATGGAAACTCAAAGGCCGGACCATCCGGGAACTGCTCCATATAGGTGTCCCATCCAGTCTTCAGCTGGGCATGGAATCGGGCGTATTCGCGGTTTCGGGGATTATCATTGGAACCATCGGTGCGGTGGAACAGGCAGCCCACCAGATTGCCCTGAGCTGCGCTTCCCTTACATTCATGGTATCGCTGGGTTTGTCGCAGGCTGCCTCTATCCGGGTGAGCAACGCCTTCGGAGCACAGAATTTCCCCAAAATCAAGTTAATTGGAAAGAGTACGCTGGTGACGGCACTTTGCTACGGAA
>DATCJQ010000534.1:0-14106 GCA_036562745.1 Flavihumibacter sp. | reverse complement strand
GTGCGTGAGCAGCGTATAAATACGGCTGTTATCGCGTCCGTTAGAGGGACGGTTGAAACCCTGCGTATTGTTGTATTGAACTTTGGTATCGGTAGTCCAGCGATTGTTTCTGCCAAACTTGCTCACGGCACGGGCCGTAAGGTTGGTACGTGTCAGCTTGTTACCAGGAATGATACTGCGATCTTCCAGCCGGTTGAAGGAGGTATAAACACTGGTATTGTTATACTGCTGCTGGAAGGCAAGATTATAGTTCTGGTTCGTACCGTTGCGGACAAAGTTTTTTACGTTATCGAAGGCTTCCAGCTTGGCCTGGGTGCCATCCCATTTGGTAACAGTTTGTCCCTCGATTTTTGGTCCCCAGCTTTGTGCTTCCCTGTTGTCGAACACACCGTTAACACCCTGACCAAAATCGTTTTGCAGTTCAGGCTGCATGAAAATGCTCTCGATGCCGATATTGGTGCCTATAGTGAGACCGATACCGGTTTGTTTGCGACCGGTTTTGGTGGTAATCAGGATTACCCCGTTACCGGCCCTTGAGCCATAGAGGGCAGCGGCAGAGGGACCTTTCAGTACCGACATGCTTTCGATATCGTCGGCGCTGATATCGCCCAGACCGTTACCCATATCATACCCTGCTCCCCAGTAACCGTTTTCGGTAGTACCGGTGAAGTTGTTGATGGGAACCCCATCCACCACAATCAGCGGCTGGTTATCGTTGGTGAGCGAACTGAAACCGCGGAGTACGAGTTTGGCAGATCCACCCGCACCATTACTGGAACGTACCACCTGCAAACCAGCCACCTTACCGGTAAGGGCGTTGGTAGTATTGGTTTCGCGGGCGTCGGCCAGCACGGTACCCTTCACTTCCTGTACCGCATAACCGAGTGATTTTTTCTGCCGCTTGATACCCAGCGCCGTAACCACCACTTCGTCGAGGTTTCCGGTTCCGGCTTCCAGCGTTACGGCGATGGCATTCTGATCGCCCACTCGGATTTCCTGGTTGCCATAATTGATGGCGCTGATGACAAGTACCGAATTGGGACCGGCCACCGAGATATAAAACACACCGTCTTCATCGGTGGTCACTCCATTGGAGGTTCCCTTTTCAATAACAGAAGCGCCGGAAATGGGTGCGCCCTGTTTGTCCTTGACTGTTCCTGACACCTGCCTGGATTGCGCGAATGCTGCCGTCGCAAAACAGCTGGCAATAAGGAAGAGCAGAAACTTCTGGATCCTTTTTTTCATTGCAGTTAATTTTGATTTGTTATAGACTAAAAACACCCGTCTGTCTTAAGCCACAAACGGATGCACCGGTAAGTGTGAATTTGTTCTGTTTGGTTTATCGATATGTTCCACCACCAGACTGGCCGCTCCCAATAATTCAGCTTCCTTACTAAGTCGCGATACCTCCAGTTGCGTATAAGCAGCAAGCCGGGGAATACAATAGCGATTGAGCGCCTGCTGTATGGGCGGAAGCCAGATATTTCCGGCTGCGGCACCACGACCGCTAAGAATGATGAGTTCAGGGTTGAGGATATGAATGAGGATGGCGATCCCTTTACCAATTTGCATGGCTGCCTCCGATAACAATTCCACCGCGAACTGATCGCCTCGGCCCGCGGCCCTGATCACTTCATTACAGGCTTCTTCGATTTCGTCGGGCAGATATTTCATATTGGTGACGCGACCCGCTTTGATGCCTTCCCGCGCTTTTTCCACCACCACCCGCAAGCTGGCTTCCGTTTCCAGGCAGCCATTTTTTCCGCAATCACAGAGTTTATTGTTATGAAAAATGGGGATATGACTAAACTCGCCGGAGAAGCCATTGTAGCCGCGAAACAGTTCGCCATTCACGATCATACCCAAACCAATACCCCAGGATACGTTGATGACCATGGCATTGTTCCGGTTGCGGGCACCCCCGAGCTTCAGTTCGGCCAGGGCAATCACACTGGAGTCGTTATCGATATACACCGGTATGCCGATTTCCTGCTCCATGCGCGTGGTGATGCCGGCTCCGCCGTTATCGAGATAGGAATAGTTGATGCCTTTATTGACATCAATGAATCCCGGCATGCCGATTCCGATACCCAGGATTTTCTCATGATCAATGGTCAGGGCATTGATGAACTCGCGAATATGGCTGATCAGCTGAGACAGCGATGCATCATTGTTCCGAAGCGGCAAACCCAGTTTCCGAGTCTCCAGCACATCAAAGCTTTGTAAATCGATCAGCCCGATCCGCGTGATCAGCTGGTCCATGGCGATGGCAATGCCATACATTTTACCCGGAGCCAATGCATACATTAAAGGCCGACGTCCACCCGTGGATGCAGCATACCCCTTTTCCTCCACCATGCCGGCCGTCACCAGTTCGTTCAGCATCCGTAGGGTGAGCGGCAAACTCCGCTCTATCCGCACACTGATCTCAGAACCAGACAACAGATTGCCCAGACAAAGTTCTTTGAGGATCTTGCTTTTGTACAAATCGGATTTGCTGGCCATGGTTGCGAAAATTCTTTGCGATGTAGGGTTTACTTTTTAAAAATTTTATATACGATAACAAAATAGGTTAAATTTTTCGCAAGATTGGCGAATTTATTCCGGGTTTTTAGGAATTATGCGAGTTATATATTACGTTTAATAAGTATATGTTAAGAAACCTTGTTGATTCTTAACAGAATGGGGGGCGACAAAAAAAATCGTTTAAAAAGTCAGGAATCTTTGAGAAAGCAATCGGAATCGGTGGAATTTACCACATGATAAGAAAGTTAACGGCTTGAGGGATTGTTACTTAGATTTTTCTAAAGCGTAAATGAGTGAAAATAAGCAGTGGTAAAAATGAAAGAAAGGAATGTGTTTGCCGAAGGCATTACGGCATGATTTTGGCGGTATTTCAGGCACTGTGCATATCTGAATTTTTCTGCAAAATGCTGTTCAGGCCCGGACATAAAAAAAGGGGTCAGAATAGACATTCAACCCCGTTTTTAAAATCCAATATCCTATGAAAAACCGTTACAATAGTACTAGTTTTCCCGTATATACACAAGAGTTTGCTCAAAAATGAGTAAAACTACGCAGCGCTGTGTCAGTTCTTGACCAGTTTTTCCGTGATTTTGCGACCGCTCTCTACCTGCGTTAATGTAATGATATACAGTCCTTTGTCGAGATTTGAAACATCCACGGTTTGCAGGCCGGGCTGCAATTTCATGGTAAACCGGGATTTTCCGTTTGCATCGGAAATAACCATATCCAGCGGCTGTTCAGAACGAACAATCAGCATGTTATCGACCGGGTTGGGATAGAATTTACAGCTCATGTCCCCCGCCAGATTCGCCTGCCCGATATTGGAGATGTACTGAATACCCCCCTCCTGCACCCAACGCAAACGGTAAAAATTTCTGCCCTTCATCGGATGCTCATCCGTAAACTCCCCTCTGGTGCTATCCTGCTTCAATACAGCTATCACCTCATAGGGACCCTCCTGAGCAGCAGCCCGTTCAACATTGGTATAACCACCCCGTTGCATACTCGCCAGCTCCCAGCGCAAATGAACCCTGGACGGAACCCGAACCACGGGCTCATCCAGCCGTATAGACAATAGATTTCTCATCCCCATTGAGGGATTTGTAGGCGAGGCTGTTATCGGTTGTGCAGATAATACGGCCACGCGGCATATAAGTGCTGCCGCAAGAAGCGGGGTTAGTAAGTGCATTGGTCTTGGTCCTTGGGTTGTGGATAACTTGTTAACAATTATTGTGCCGATTCATCGGCAACCCGGCGCTTTAACAGGAATATAGCACTATCAAAACGAGACGATTATGAACAGAAGCTTCGGTCCCAGAAAGCGCATAGCCATGGTGGCGCACGACAAAAAGAAAAAGGAAATGGTGGACTGGGCGGAAAAAAACAAGACCATCCTGGCCCGGCACGAACTTCTGGCCACCGGCACCACCGGCCGACTGTTGGAAGATCATCTCGACCGTCCGGTAAAAAAACTGCTCAGTGGTCCGCTTGGCGGCGACCAGCAAATCGGCGCCATGATCGCCGCAGGAGATATTGATATCCTCATATTTTTCTGGGATCCGATGGAAGCACAGCCGCACGACAGCGATGTGAAAGCCCTGCTCAGGGTGGCTATTGCCTGGAACTGCGTGGTAGCCTGCGATCCGGCCACCGCCGATTTTGTGATCAGCTCACCCCTTATGTCGGGCGCCTACGAAGCCGCAGTTCCCGACTATTCCAACTATTTGCAAAGAAGAATCGAAGACTGATCAGGAATTATCCTCCTGCAGCACAGATTTTCCCTGACGCAGGAACCAGCGATCAAACAGAAAGGGACCAAAGGGAAGAACAGCCGCCAGGAAAGCCAGGAATATCCGGCCGAACTTCCACTGCAGCGCCTGTCCCGTTACAAATACCATATAACAGTACCACACGAACAGGATGCCGTGTGCCCAGCCCACAAATTTTACACCTTCCGGAATCCCCATCATGTATTTCATGGGCATGGCAATACCCAGTAACAACAGAAACGAAATGCCTTCCGCAATGCCAATGGCCCGAAATCGCTTAATGATTGCCGCATCCTGCATAGTCGCAAAATTTTGGCGAAGATAAGCATACCCCCAGTCCTTCTTATCTTTATACTATGCCTTTCCAATTACAATCCAATTATCAGCCGTCCGGAGACCAGCCCACTGCCATCAAACAACTGGTTGAAGGAATCAAAAACGGAGAAAAACACCAGACCCTTCTCGGGGTTACCGGTAGCGGAAAAACCTTTACCATCGCCAACGTCATACATCAGGTCCAGAAACCCACGCTGGTTCTGACACATAATAAAACCCTGGTAGCACAGCTCTATGGAGAGTTCAAGCAATTCTTCCCCGACAATGCCGTAGGGTATTTCGTATCCTATTACGATTATTATCAGCCCGAAGCCTATCTCCCCGTTTCGGACACCTATATCGAAAAGGATCTGGCCATCAACGAAGAGCTGGACAAACTCCGCCTGCAGGCCACTTCCCAGTTGCTGAGCGGTCGCAGGGATATTATCGTGGTCGCATCCGTAAGCTGTATCTATGGTATGGGTAACCCCACGGAATTTGAGAACGGTATCATCCGGATTCATGAGGGACAGGCCATTTCCCGCCAGGGATTCCTGCACGCGCTCGTGAACTCGCTCTATACCCGCACGCAAACCGATTTCACCCGCGGAACCTTCCGCGTTAAGGGAGATACCATCGATATTAACCTGCCCTATCTCGATATCGGTTACCGCATCATCTTCTTCGGCGATGAAATTGAATCGATCGAAAGCTTCGAGATTGAGACGGGCAAGCGGATCGGGCGCCTCGACAATGCCGCCATCTTCCCCGCCAACCTTTATCTGGCACCCAAGGATATGATGCAACAGGTGATTTATGAGATCCAGGATGAAATGAATGCCCAGGTGGAATATTTCAAATCACAGGGACGATTCATCGAAGCACAGCGCATAGCCGAGCGCGTTAACTACGATCTCGAAATGATCCGCGAACTGGGCTATTGCAACGGTGTCGAAAACTATTCCCGCTTCTTCGATCGTCGGAGTCCGGGGACCCGCCCCTTCTGCCTGCTCGATTATTTCCCCAAGGATTATCTCTGCGTCATTGACGAGAGTCACCAGACCATCCCCCAGGTGAGCGGTATGTACGGAGGCGACCGGAGCCGCAAGCTCAATCTGGTGGATTTCGGTTTCCGCCTGCCCTCGGCGCTGGATAACCGTCCGCTTAATTTCCATGAGTTCGAAAGCCTGCTTAACCAGGTGATCTATGTTTCGGCTACCCCCGGTGACTACGAGCTAGAACAAACCGGCGGTGTGGTAGTGGAACAGGTGGTGCGTCCGACCGGACTGCTGGACCCGCCCATTGAAGTGCGTCCCAGCATCAACCAGATTGATGACCTTCTGCACGAGATCGATCTCCGCGTGAAAAAAGGAGACCGCGTACTCGTAACCACCCTCACCAAACGGATGGCCGAGGAGATGGATAAATACCTGCAACGCATCAATATCAAATCGAAATACATCCATTCGGAAGTGGATACCCTCGATCGCGTGGAAATCCTCCGCCAGCTTCGGTTAGGCGAGATTGATGTACTGGTGGGCGTGAACCTGTTGCGGGAGGGACTTGATCTTCCTGAAGTATCTCTGGTGGCCATTCTCGATGCTGACAAGGAAGGCTTCCTCCGAAACGAGCGATCGCTTACGCAGACTGCCGGCCGGGCCGCCCGTAACGTGGACGGTTTGGTTATTTTCTATGCTGATAAGATTACCGAAAGCATGCAGCGCACGATTGATGAAACCAACCGACGCCGCGAGAAACAGATCGCCTATAACAAACTGCACGGTATCACACCCCGCACGGTGAAGAAATCGATCGAACAGGTGATGGCCCAAACCTCTGTACTCGATATCAAGGGATATGATATCAAGAATCCCTATGCCGTGGCTCCTGACGGGGAACTGGTAACTGTGGCCGCCGAGGAACAGGCCCAGTACAAAACCATCCCGCAAATGGAGAAAGCCATCGCACAAACGAAAAAACAGATGGAAAAAGCCGCGCGCGACCTCGATTTCATGGAAGCCGCCCGCTTAAGGGATGAAATGTTCCGAATGCAAAAGGAGTTGGAAAGCATGAAGAAATAGGGTATTTTTCAGATATGATTTCCATCGCACTCTACCATTTGAAAGGTGGCGTTGGTAAGACTGCCACCTGTGTAAACCTATCTTACCTGGCTGCACAGGATGGTTATAAGGTATTGCTCTGGGATCTCGACCCGCAGGGCTCCACATCTTTTTACTATAATGTACAACCGAAAATCAAAAGCGGTACCCAGAAACTTTTCAACGAGCAGCTCGATCTGGATACCATCGTGATGGCTACGGGCTATGAAAACATCGATATCATTCCCGCCGATCTCACGGCCCGCAACCTCGATATCATTCTCGAGGAAATGAAAAGCTCCAAACGCCGCTTCAAATCCATCCTCAAACAGCTGGAAAAGGAATACGATTTCGTGTTTATCGATTGCCCGCCCGGCTTTTCGGTACTCTCGGAAAATATCTTTTATGCGGCGGATATTATACTTATGCCCACCATTCCCACCACCCTCTCGGTGCGTAGTTACCAGATGGTGATCGATTATTTCAGGGAAAAGGGACTGGACGACACCAAACTCATGTGCTGCTTCACCATGGTGGACCTTCGCAAGAACATGCACAACGAAATCATGGAGGAGATGGTGCGCGACCATCGCTTCTTCCAGAATTATATTCCCTATCTCTCCGATGTGGAAAAGATGGGATACCATCAGGCACCCCTGCACGCTTTTGCTCCAACTTCGTATGCAGCTCAGTGTTACCGCGACTTATGGGAAGAAATTAAGGAAGGTGTAATCGAATAGACCACGGGAATTTTCCCCTATTTATACCGGAAAACCGGGAGAGAACCGCGGCAAACTTTGTTTAATTTCGCCTTCATGCAACTCAATTATATCAAGCAGGCGGGCAGAATATTGCTGGCTTTTTTTCTACTGTCTGCCGGTATTGGTCATATAACGTGGGCAAGAACCGAATTTCTGGCCCAGGTGCCAAAATGGTTGCCGATCGACGGAGATTCAGTAGTCGTGTTCTCCGGCATAATAGAACTGGCCCTCGGACTCGCACTCCTGATCTCCAAAGCCCGACGCCAACAGATCGGCTGGGCCATCGCCATTTATTTCCTGCTCATCTTCCCGGGAAATATCGCGCAATATGTAAACGGAACCGATGCATTCGGCCTTAACAACGATACCAGCCGCCTGATCCGCTTATTCTTTCAACCCGTCTTCATCCTTTGGGCACTCTGGTGCACCGGCGTCTTCCCGAAAAATAAGCCGGAGCTCTGATTTCCCATTCCCGCCGAAATTGCAGTATTTTGAATAAAGATCCTGATACCGTGCGACGGAATTTCATCATACTGTTATTGATTTGCTTCGGTATCATCCATACCGGGTATGCACAATTGTATACACCCGGAAAAATCATCACCACGGCAGACGGACTCAGCGACAATCGCATCACCGCCATTTATAAAGATCCCACAGGGTATATTTGGATTGGCACCCGCAACGGTCTCAATCGTTACGACGGGCAGTCATTCGCCATATTCAAACCGCAAAAGGGGAATTCCATATCCAACGAAGTGGTTACCTGCATCACCGGCGATAAGGAGGGGAATATCTGGGTGGGAACCATGAGCGGATTAAACCGCTACAACCCGAAAACCAATACGTGGACCAACTGGATTCAGGGGCGGGATGATACTACGGAGAACCGGCTCAAAAACTACATGATTCATGATCTGGAAATTGACCAGGAAGGGTTGCTCTGGATTGCCTGCGACGTGCAGGATTTCACCTGCTATAATCCCGCCACCAATGAATTCCGATACTACGACTGGCCGGGCTTTGTAAAAACGATCAGCGGTAAAATCACCGTACCGGGATATCATTCCATCCAGGCCTTTGTGCGCAAGAACCAGGATGAATTCTGGCTGGGCACGAATAAGGGACTGGTGAAACTGAATATTCGCACGGGCGAATTCGAATACCTGGGCAAAGCTTATTATGCCGATCTGATCGACCTGCAATACAATCCCGATAATCAGACCGTTTATATATCAGCCGAAGACCGGAAATTGTTCACTTACCACGAACCCGACCAAACCTTCCGGCAGGAGACGCCCCTGCCCGAGCCTTATCCCTCGACGCACTTGCCGGTAACACTGGATCCGGAAATCTGGCTGGCATCCGAAATGGGATTGCTGAGAACATCGGCCAATGAACCGGATATAAAACTGCAGACCCATGTCCACACACTCAGCGCTTCCATCCCGCCGGGTGGTGTAACCACCACACTGGTCGATGATCACGGTCTGGGATGGATCGGTACGCCCAATGGACTCTACCTGCAGGACCTCTCGCATGCTCCCTCCTTTTTCCTGCCGCTGATGCCGGCGCTGGATAAGGAAGGCAGCAACCGTATGACCAGCGTGTACTACGACCCCGCCGACTCTGTTTATTATGTAGGCGCCTATGACCCGGCCACGCTTTTTATTCTTTCCAAAAAAGACGGCAGCATCCGCAAGCTCACCAAAGATGCACAGGGACGGTCGCTCACCGGTTGTCATGTGATCAAGGAGCTGGGCGGACAGATCTGGGTGCTGACGGAAGACCGCGTCTATAAACTCGACCGTGCGCGGAAACAATTGTACCTCTTCCCCACACCGCATGATGCGCCCCGAACCCTTTATCGCGATATCGAAATGGATGGCCTGGGTCGCATCTGGTTCACCTCCTTCAATAAAGGCATACAGATCTATGATCCGAAAAGCGGTCATTTCCTGCCCATGCCCGGCCCTCCGGCTGCACGTATCGAAACCGCGGGCACGGCCTTACAATACGATCCCCGCGAACAAAAAATGTGGATCGCTACTTTCGGTTTCTACCTGGTGAGCTACGACTTTACGAACGATTCGCTGTCCCACTATTACGAAAAGGACAATCTGCACCATTACAGCCAGCTCAACCTGATCCATGACCTTGCACTGGACTCCGCCGGTAATCTCTGGGCCGCCACCCGCTCCGGCGGATTGTACCGTTACCATCCCGGCCAGCCCTATGAAAAAGCATTCACGCAGTATGATATGCGCACAGGTTTGGAACATAACCAGTTCTTTTCCATCCAGTCGGGATATGATAACCGAATCTGGCTGCTTACGGAAGTGGGACTTTCCTATCTCAATGCGGAAAAGCCGGAACAGGAAATCATCGTGGATGATATCATCAAAGTGGCCAGCTTCGGTTCGGATGATCGCTATTCGCACCTCATTCATTATAATAAATCAGATGACGAAGTACTGGTTGCCGCGGCGGGAGGTCTGATCTTCTATTATCCAAAACGATCTCATAGTATCGATTCCTTCCCCCTGCTGGTAAAACCTGTGCCGGATTATCCAAACAGTTTTGAATATGCGGGACTCCATTTCGGAAGCGGCACCATTCACTACGAATATTTCTTAAAGGGATGGAGTACCGAATGGACCGATCCGGGTTCGCTCAAGCGCATCAGCTTTCAGAATCTTCCCCCCGGAAGCTACCGGTTCCAGATGCGTGCAGTGGATCATAATGGTACCATCATCACCGTAAGTGAGATCCTTCCACTGGTGGTGCATCCTCCCTTGTGGAAAAACCCCTGGGTTATTGCAGCCCTCTTTGGGGTACTGCTACTGACTGTACTGCGCATCATCAACTCACTGCAACAGAAAGTGAAGGATGAACAACTGCTCAACCAGTTTGCCACTTCGCTCTATGGCAAAAGCAGTATTGATGATATATTTTGGGATGTAACCAATAACTGTTACCACCTGCTTGGTTTTGAGGATTGTGTTATCTATCAGTATGATCCCGATAAGAAAGTATTGGTGCAGCGTGCGGCAGCGGGCCCCAAGAGTCCGCACGAATCGAGGGAAATCATCAATCACCTGGAAATTCCCCTGGGTAAAGGAATTGTGGGTTCTGTGGCCCTTACCGGAAAAGCGGAACGCATCGGTAATACGGCCGATGATCCCCGTTATGTGGTGGATGATATGCGCCGTTATTCCGAAATCACCATACCCATTTTTGTCGATGGAAAATTATTCGGCATTATCGATTCCGAACATTCCCGCCGTTATTTCTTCAAGCAGCGGCATACAAGACTCCTGAAAAAAGTAGCGGCCATCTGCGGGGAGCGTATCTCCAAATACCAGACGGAAGAAAGACTGCGTATCAAAATATCGCGCGATTTGCACGATGAAATGGGTTCCACGCTTACCAGTATCAATATCCTGAGCAAAGTGGCCATGGCCCGGGAAGAGAAAAAAGAGGAACTCAAAAACTATCTCCAGAAAATCAAGGACCATTCGGGCAATATGATGGAGAGCATGAGTGATATGGTATGGGCCATTAACCCGGCAAACGACAGTCTGGAGAAAGTGCTGATCCGCATGAAGGAATTTGCGGCAGAAATGCTCGAACCCGTGGGCATCAGTTATTATTTCGATACCAGCGGTTTCAATGATAAATCGCTGCTGAACCTTGAAGAGCGCCGGGATCTGTACCTGATTTTTAAGGAAGCGATTACCAATATTGTTAAATACAGCCAGGCTACCGAAGTTACCATCTCGCTGCAACATGATAAAGAGCAACTTAGTTTGTCCATAACCGATAATGGCAATGGCTTTGATTCCACGGAAAGTTTCAGCGGTAACGGGCTTCACAACATGAAATCAAGAGCAGAAGCAATTGGCGGCTCCTTACAGATCGAATCCATTAAAGGAACCGGCACTTCCCTATTATTCAGAAAAAAAATCACCTGATAAGGGTATTTAATACCCAGGTGGAAAATTTTAGTTTGCATGCCATGGTTACACAGAATTTAGTTCGAATCATCATTTTCGAAGACAATGCAACACTTCGCGAAAGCCTGAGCAATCTGCTGGCACTTACCGGTGAATACCAGGTGGTGGCAAGCTTTCCCGACTGCCTCGACGTGGAGAAACAGGTAAAAACACATAATCCGGATGTAATCCTGATGGATATCGATATGCCGCAGATCAGCGGAATCGAGGCGGTTCGCACCATCCGGCGCTTTAATCGCGATGTTCAAATTATTATGTTAACCGTATTCGATGATAACAACCACGTATTCGATGCGATGTACGCGGGTGCGAACGGTTACCTGCTTAAGAAATATATTTCCGACAAACTGATCCACTCCATTAAGGAAGTACTCCACGGCGGCGCGCCTATGAGTCCCTCGATTGCACGCATGATCATTTCAAGCCTGCAACAACCTGCAGTGGCATCCAAAGACTATCAGCTCACCAATCGCGAAAAGGAGATCCTGCAGCTCTTATCCATCGGTAACAGTTTCAAACTGATTGCCTCCGAGCTTTCCATCAGTGTGGATACGGTTCGCACCCATATCAAACATATTTACGACAAACTGCATGTCCGCTCGCAGATCGAAGCGGTGAGCAAAGCCATCAATGAACGATTGGTTTAGCCCATCAAAACTTGCTCTTATCTAATCGTCTATTTTGAGATTGAAACTTCCGGTAACCAGCACATCACTATGATGACTCGCATCATCTTCGAGGTTATAACGTCCGGCCGGATTCACGGCAAACACACCCACCACCTGCTGACCAACATTGTTTCCCACGCTGATCAGGCGTATCGATCCCGGAGAGATTACTGTACCGTCTTCGATATAGGTCATAAAAACAGAGTGCGGCGACCAGTCGGTGGGCTCGAACCAGAAAAAACTGGAAACAGGCCCTTCAGACCATTGATAATCGCCGGGCTGATCTTTGTGAACATGGACCCCGCCCATTCCGAATGTTCCCTCCCAGGAAATTGATACCTGTCCGTTAAATACAGTCACATCACAATCCTCATCATCAAAGCTATAGCTCTTGCTTCCAACCTGAATGCGCAGATATCCCGGTGCGGACACATGACTGATAGGCGTCTTAAACGGACAGTTCATTCCCTTGATGTGTACAGTTACGGTAGATACCCCGGTACCCATCCCGCCACCGGTTTGAGGCGCGCGATAGGTGGCTTTGGATCCGTTTGCATCCAGATTACCGCCTGAACCACTCTGGTCGAGCTGCCAGCGATCGATTAATTTCGCCGGCAATGTGAAAGGTTCATACACGGGCAATTCTCCCGATTGAAAATCCTCCCAGAAACGGGACAGATCATTATACGAAGATTGAAAGTTGATGGTTGTCTTCATTTTGAGCTGCACAGTACCATTGGGCTCCACCACGCCTGTTTCGGCAATCAGCTGGACGATCTCCATCAGGCTGAGATCCCTCAGATGGAGAATCCGCACTTCCACTTTTTCCTCTTCTTCATCCAAAAATCTTCCGGGCTGAAGTCGCCAGATGCCATCTTCACCCTGACTGGCAATGGTCAGCGCGCATTTCACTCGTCCCATCGCTTCGAGAATATCGGCATAATGCATTCGGGCCCTCACCGGCTGATGCAGGGTCGGGGCATTCCCGAACTGCCAGGCATCGCCCAAACCGGTCGGGTTGGTATTTGTAATTTTCTGAATAGTGATGGTAACGGTTTCACTTACCGCGCCCGCAGGAAAGATCAGTTCCAGTTTTTCATCGGGCGTTTTGAAAGTTCCACCTTCAGGGGTTACCGTAATCTGGAATCCCGCACCTACCGCGGTTCCACGCGGACGCACCATACCATCGCCGCCTGGCCCTGTCGGATTCTCATCTTCTTTACTACAGCCTGTTACTACAGCGAGTATGAAAAACAAAACCGGTAAGCATTTAATACATCTTTTCATGATCCGGGTAATTTTACTCTCAACCGGACGTGAAACTAAAACAGCGAGAAATCCTTCGATACAGCCCGGATTCCGAACCGAACAATCTCGCACCCGAAATGTCGGTTCCCGGCGCTGAAATGCAAGAGACTAGATTAATTGAACGGAGAGGTGTTTATTTCATCCGCAGGACTTATCGGCAGTAACTATTATTTCTTCTCCCAGCCTGCCTGGTGCACCCGGAACAGCACATCGCTGTTGGCCTGTTCAGCCTTGGAAGTGTCATTGCACCAGTAGTAAATTTTCAACTCGCAACCGGTTTCATCCATTGAAAGAAACAAAACCTGTGGCTCGCGTTGTTTGGATACATGCGGCGAGGATCTCACCAGTTCCTTCGCCTTTCTGGCCGCCTCTTCCAGATCCGTAAGGTTTGGAATCTTCACGGCTATCTCGAGCCGTTGCATGGAATTGCTCAGTGTCCAGTTCACGATCCGCTGCGACAATAGATCTCCATTGGGAATGATAACTTCTGCTCCCTCTTTGGTTTGGATGATGCTCGACCGCAACCCGATCTCCCTCACCTTGCCCTTCTGTCCGCCGATTTCTACAATGTCCCCAATCTGCAGGGGGCGATCAAAAATCAATATGATGCCCGATACAAAATTGCTGACGATATTCTGCAGGCC
>DATCJQ010000554.1:0-5325 GCA_036562745.1 Flavihumibacter sp. | reverse complement strand
GCGGACGGATGGCGATGATCCAGTCGCGGAAGAAGAGATAAATGATCAGAACCACCAGTACAAACGCGATAATCAGGGTTTCCTCCACTTCGAGAATGGAGCGTTTGATGAACTTGGTCTGATCCAGGGCGATATCGAGGGTGATATCTTCCGGTACATCTTTCTTGATCTGTTCAAAACGCCTGTAGAACTCATCACTGATGGCCACATAGTTGGAACCTGGCTGCGGCACCAGGGCCAGGGCAATCATGGGAATGAGGCTTTCCTTGAGAACGGTTTCTTCGTTCTCGGGACCCAGCACTGCTTCGCCGATATCTTTCAGTTTGATATCAGCCCCATTCACATTCTTGATGATGATATTATTGAATTCCTCTTCCGTATTCAGCAAGCCGAAGGTGCGAACGGAGAGCTCGGTGGCATTACCCGAAATTTTTCCGGAAGGCAGTTCGATATTCTGTCTGCGAAGTGCTGTCTGCACATCAGAGGGAGTCAGACCATAGGCCGAGAGTTTGGCCGGGTCGAACCAGATCCGCATGGCATAGCGCTTTTCGCCCCAGATTTGGATGCTACTAACACCGGGAATGGTTTGCAGCCGCTCCAGCAGGTTATTGGTGGCATATTCGGTTACCTGCAACTGGTTGCGGGTATTGCTCTGCACTGTCATGGAGATGATCACATCCGAACTGGCATCTGCCTTGCTTACCACCGGCGGCGAATCCAGATCATCGGGCAGCGAACGAACGGCCTGCGACACTTTATCGCGCACGTCGTTGGCCGCCGCTTCCAGGTCTACCGACAGGTCAAATTCCACCGTGATATTGGAAGAACCCTGGCTACTGCTTGAAGTGATATTCTTCACCCCGGCGATGCCGTTAATGGCTTTTTCCAGCGGCTCGGTTATCTGCGATTCAATAATGTCGGAGTTGGCACCCGGATAGGAGGTGCGTACGTTTACGTTGGGGGGATCAATGGCCGGATAGTCCCGCACGCCCAGGAATTTATACCCGATCAGTCCGAAAACAATGATCACCACATTCATTACGATGGCCAGTACCGGCCTCCGTAAACTCAGCTCGGAGATATTCATGGTTAATTCAGTTGGGTGATGGCAATTTTAGCTTCGGGTTTAATGGACAATAAACCGGTTGTTACGATCGTGTCGCCGGCTTTTAATCCGGATGTGATTTGTACATAGGAACTATCGCGAACCCCGGTGGTTACGGTTTCAAAAACGGCCGTTCCGCTCCGGTAAACGATCACTTTTTTCTCGCGGGCCTGGGGGATTACCGCCTGAGATGGCACCATCAGCGCGTTTTTGTCCTGGCCGAAATCGAGCTGCACTTTGGCGAATGCACCCGGAATCAGCTGCGGCGCCTTACCCTGAACCACCGCGCGGATGCGCAAACTGCGGGTATCTTCCGTAACCGCTTCCTCGGTGGCCAGCACCCGGGCCTGCATGGGCTTTTCCAGCCCCTCTACGGTAAACTGAACCAGGTGCCCCGCCCTGATGCGGCTGCTGTATTTTTCCGGAACCGTGAATTCCAGTTTCAGCTCATTTTCCTGGCGGATATTGGTAATCAGGGTGGAGGGGGTTACATAGGCGCCCATACTCACGTTCCGCAATCCCAGCCGACCGGTAAACGGCGCGCGGATTTCGGTTTTTTCAATGGCAGTACGGATCAGCTCCATATCCGCCTTGATATTATTAACCTGTAAAACACTCAGGTCGTATTCCTGTTTACTGATACCGTCAATTTTCAGCAGTTCGGCCTGGCGGGCCGCTGTTTGCTCGTAAATGTTCAGCTGCACCTGCAGTTTCTTGAGCTGGGCCTGCAGATCTTCATCGTATAATTTCACCAGCAGGGTACCCTTGGGCACGGTCTGGCCTTCTTTGATATTCAGCTGGGTTACACGGCCCGAAACTTCGGGACGCAGTTCGGTAGCTTCGTACGGAATCAGGCTGCCGGGTACTTCCAGTTTTTCACTCACGGAACTGGTTTTAACTTCAAAAGCCTCAACACGAATGACCTGGGGGGCACGGGCACTGGTTCCGGGGGCAGGGGGCGCAATTTTCTTTTTTCCGTCGGATTTACAGGATACCAGTCCGCCTGCAAGACAGACCATCGACGAAAACACAAGACAGTAGGTGATGGATCGCATGAATTTTGCTGGTTTAGAATCGCTCAGGGGTTTAAAATTAAACGATTAATGGCGGCCCCGTACGGAGCCTGGCCTAGAAGTCGGTTAAAACGCCCTTAATCCTATATTCTTTGGATGAGCGGTCGTAAAGCTATATAAACGGAAAATACGGATCCAAAAAAATCATCAACTCTTCACTTTCAGCAGCTGTTTGATCTGGTGGGCCTTGCGTACCAGGTCGTAGCGATCGCGGCCCAAAATGGTCACATGACCCATTTTCCGGCCCGGCTTGGTCTGTTTTTTACCGTAAATATGCACGAACACATCTTCCATGGCCAGCACTTCCACCAGTCCCTCGTAACGGGCATCGCCGGAATAACCGGGTTCTCCGATCAGGTTAACGAGTGAGGAGGAAAGGAGGGGGGCCGTTGATCCGAGCGGATAATCCAGCAAAATCCTCCAAAGCATATCGTATTGCGAGGAGCTATGCGCTTCGATGGTATGGTGGCCGCTGTTGTGCACCCTCGGCGCGGTTTCATTCACCAGCACTTCGCCGTTTCTGTCCACGAAAAGTTCAATAGCAAATAAGCCGGGGGAGTTCAGGGCCTTCACCAGTTTCAGGGCGATGGCTTCCACCCGCCAGAGCACTTTCTCCTCCAGGTCGGCCGGCGCAATCTGGAAGTCGAGCAGGTTGAGTTTGGGGTCGAAAACCATTTCCACGGGGGGATAAACGGCCATATTGCCATCATTTCCAACGCCAATCATGATGGCAATTTCCTTATCGATATCCACTTTCTTCTCGAGCACACTGGGGGCATCGAATCCCAGCTCCCATTCGTCGGCATGGTGAAGCAACTGAACGCCCTTGCCATCGTAACCGCCTTCGCCCAGTTTTTGGGCTGCGGGCAGGAAATAGGCTTTCTCCTTCAGTTCTTCACGGTTGTTGACAATAATGAATTCGGCAGTCGGAATCCCGCTGGTCTGATAAAAAATCTTTTGCGCAATCTTGTTCTTGATGATCCGCAGCGATGCCGTGTTGGGAACCACCCGCAACCCCTCTTTCTCCAGCTGTTCCAGCGCTTCAATATTCACCGATTCGATTTCGATGGTCAGCGCATCAAGCTGTTTTCCGAAGCGATACACATCATCGTATGAACGGATATCACCCTTCACGAAATGGTGACAAAGATGAGCGGCGGGACATTCGGCATCGTTTTCCATCACCCAGGTTTCTACCGGGTAATTTGCAGCTTCCTGCAATAACATTCTGCCTAATTGTCCGCCTCCGAGTATGCCGATTTTTTTCATGCGGCAAAAGTAATGATTCCGTGCTGTTCCATCGGATTCGGTATATTCGTCATATGACTCCTGATTTTCCCCATAAGATCTTCCCCGATTTCCGCCGGCAATACTGCCTGTTGATGGAGTCATTGGCCATGGATTCGGTGCAGCTGGATTGAGCGATTCTTTTTTTCACTTAAACCAGTTTTTTATGAGTCAGGTTTTATCAAAACTCCGGCAGCACGCTGAAACGGATTTTCTTCCGCTGCTCGGAACCGATTATGTAGAATTTTATGTAGGCAACGCAAAACAGGCCGCCCATTTTTATAAATCAGCCTTTGGATTTCAAAGTCTGGCCTATTCCGGTCCCGAAACCGGTCACCGCGATCGCGCGAGCTATGTGCTCCGTCAGAACAAACTCACTTTCGTTTTCACCACTCCGCTGCGGGCCAATAATCCCATGGCCGATCATATTTATCGCCATGGCGATGGCGTTAAAAACCTCGCACTGACCGTGGAAGATGCCACCTATGCCTGGGAGCAAACCACGCAACGGGGAGCGAAATCCTTTATGGAACCCACCACGCTGGAAGATGCACATGGTAAACTGGTGATGAGCGGAATCCATACCTATGGCGATACCGTGCACCTCTTTATCGAACGAAAAAATTACCAGGGACCCTTTATGCCGGGATTCGAGGCCTGGAACCCGGTTTATCGTCCGACGGAAACCGGACTCCTGTACGTGGATCATTGCGTGGGCAATGTGGGCTGGAACCAGATGAACAAATGGGTGAAATTTTATGAGGAAGTGATGGGCTTCCGCAATATCCTCAGCTTCGACGACAAGGATATCTCCACCGAATACTCTGCACTGATGAGCAAGGTGATGTCTAACGGCAATGGGTATGTTAAGTTTCCCATTAACGAACCGGCTGAAGGCAAGAAGAAAAGCCAGGTGGAGGAATACCTCGATTATTACGATGGCGAGGGTTGTCAGCACGTTGCCCTGGCCACCAACAACATCATTGAAACCGTAACGGCGCTGCAGGAAAGGGGGGTGGAGTTTCTGCAGGTACCCGGTTCCTATTATGATGATCTGCTCGACCGGGTGGGGCAAATCGACGAAGATCTGGCACCACTCCGCAAGCTGGGCATACTGGTGGATCGCGACGAAGAGGGCTATCTTCTGCAGATATTTACCCGACCTGTGGAAGATCGTCCCACCCTGTTTTTCGAGATCATTCAGCGCAAAGGCGCGAAAAGTTTCGGAAAGGGAAATTTCAAAGCACTTTTCGAAGCGATTGAAAGAGAACAGGAAAAAAGAGGAAATTTATAAAAGCAGCCCCGGAACAGTGTTTCCGGGGCTTTTTTAAGCTTTCTTATCAATTGTTTGTATTATTTTAGTGGCGCTCTGGAAGCTATGAAAAAAATCGCCATCATCCTATCCATATTAAGTTGGACTATATCGGGTTTTACGCAAACCGCGTATAACACCAGTTTCGCCGATTACCAGCGGAATTTTCCCCGTTTACACGATATACTCCGCAAAAAAGAGGATAGCCTGCGCCGTCAGTTTTCAGAAAAGGGACTGGTATGGCCGGCGAAATATGTTTACCTGCGTTCCTTCAAATACGACAGTCAGCTGGAAGTTTGGGTAAAGAACGAAAAGAACGAACCTTTCAGGCATTTCAAAACCTATAAGGTTTGCGCCCTGGCCGGCACCCTGGGTCCCAAACGCATGGAAGGCGATTACCAGGTTCCGGAAGGATTTTACTATATCAATGAATTCAACCCGAGAAGTGTTTACCATCTTTCCCTGGGATTGAATTATCCGAATGCCTCCGACCGCTTTCTCAGTGATGCCATTCAACCCGGCGGCGATATTTATATCCATGGTAGCTG
>DATCJQ010000552.1:0-1501 GCA_036562745.1 Flavihumibacter sp. | reverse complement strand
ATTCACTGCGGATCGGCAATAAGATTTTTGCCCAATTTGCCCCGGATTCGATCTTCCGCCCGGTATTTGGTCCCACGTTCAAGCCGCAGATCTATCCCATTGGGAAAATCAGTATTAAGAACGGAGAAACCTATCTGCTCGTAAAAGCGGCCGGGGAAACACGAAGAGCCGGATATGCGGTGGTTTTTGACAAGGGCGAATACAAGGCTACACTGCCCCTGTTGTCCACCACCGCCAAACCTGATAAGTCGGAGCAGGCAGTGGCCAATATCGACAGCCGCTATACCATTACCAAACTGCGGCAGCGGACCACGCCAGAGGGGCAAATCCTCTACCATAAGGATGTTTATATCTATAATACGGAGGGGATGTTCACCCTGATCCTCACGGAATCCAACGATAAGGCGGCTACCACACGGAAAATTCAGAACCCCATCGATACCCTGGCTGCCACTCATAAACTGACCGGCGACTACACCCTTGATGCCCGGAATATCGTTTCCTTCCGCGATGGCCATCGGAAGGGCACCCTGCAGTTCTTCATCCATTTCGAAAAAGATAAGGGCGCCTGCGTCGGTGAACTCAAGGGGGAAGCAAAAATAACCGGAACAAATTCCGCCCGCTATACGGAAAGCAACGGTCCCTGCGTTATTGATTTCCAATTTTCAGGCAACAATGTCAGGATGAAGGAGCTCGAAGGATGCGGTTCCTATCGCGACATTAAGTGTTTTTTTGAAGGGACTTATACACGCAAGAAAAAGCCTGTGAGTTCGGATGCCCGGAAAAAAAGCAGTTCCGACGCCAGAAAAAAAAGAAACTAGCCTGCAATTAATAATTTAATTTGCGTATTAAATACACATTAGACTAACAATATTGCCGTATGAGCTTTAGAAACTATAGTGTCCCGTACCAGGGAGATGATCGTTATTCGAGGAAAGTGGCTTATTTCTCCATGGAGTTTGCAGTACATCAACCCTTGAAAATATACAGTGGCGGTTTGGGTTTTTTGTCGGGATCTCATTTGAGAAGCGCCTATGAACTGAGACAGAACCTGATTGGGATCGGGATTCTTTGGAAATACGGGTATTATGACCAGGCCAGGAACCAGGATCAGTCGCTCCAGGTGACCTGGATGGAAAAACAATACAGCTTTCTGGAGGATACGGGTATCAAATACCAGATATCCATTCATGATCATCCGGTATGGGTGAAAGTGTGGTATTTGCCGCCCGACACTTTTAAGTCGGCACCGCTTTTCCTGCTGAGTACCGATCTGCCCGAGAATGATTATGTATCGCAAACCATCACGCATCGTTTGTATGATGCAAACGTGGCTACCAAAGTGGCGCAGTTCATTCTGTTGGGGGTGGGAGGCGCCAAACTGCTGGATGAAATCGGTTTCACTCCCGACGTATATCATCTTAATGAAGCCCATGGTATCAGCGCGGCTTTTTACCTGTATCGTCGTTTCGGCAACAATATCGAGGAAGTGCGCAAGCGC
>DATCJQ010000551.1:0-8663 GCA_036562745.1 Flavihumibacter sp. | reverse complement strand
CTCTTGAATGCATCGCGACTGATATCCCATTGAAAAATTCCCTTTCCCTGGGTGCCGACAAAATGTTTACCATCCCGTGTGCGCAACATACAGTAGATGGCATTATCGGTGAGCGAGCTGTTCTGCGAACTGGCTCCGTTAATAGTAAGAAACTGCGAGTTCAGCGTATCATATTTGATCACTCCACCGGATGCACCCAGCCATACCAGTCCCTGCCGGTCGGTAAAGACGCAGGCGCCAAAATTGGAGAGCGGTGCTTTCTGATCGAACTGATCCTGCAGGGCATGATCCACTTTACCGGTAACGGTATTGATGCGATAAATTCCACTACCTCTTGTATAGATCCAGAGATCATTGTTATTGCCCTTACCCATCGCCTCAATGCCTCCGAAAATCAGGTCGGTGGCCACGATCCGTCCTGGTTCACCGGGTTTATCATCGATATAATAACAACCATCGGATATGGTGCCTATCCACAGGCGGTTGCCCGTAGAAGCAAGGGATCTTATCTGCGGGAAATTGTAATCGGCATAGATCGGAATTGCCTGGTACTGACCTGTTTTTTCATCGCGTTCGAGCGAATAGAATTTGAAATTATGCGCCACCAGGGTTTTACCCTGATGATACACCATATCGGTAAGGGTAAAACGATCGGGCCCTTTGGTAAACAGAAATTGCAGTTCGCGTTTTTTTGTATTCACGTAAATGAGTCCGCGATTGGATGTCAGCACCCAGAACTCATAATTGTTGAACGAAAAAATCTTTCTCGTGGAAACGCTGTCTAACAGTGATGCATAGGGTAAGACTTCACTAGCAGCGGCCAGGCTGTCTCCCTCTGAAACATAGAAGCAGATTCCTTTTGCGGTACCGATCCACATCATCTGTTGCAGGCTGTCGAATTGCAGGGAGAAAACAAAATTGGAAGGCAGCTTTTTCCCGATTTGATTCTGCTGCAGATAAACTCTGAAGTTGCGGCCATCGTAGCGGTTCAATCCATCGGCCGTGGCTATCCATATAAAGCCATTATTATTCTGCGAAATGGAAGTGCAGTTATGTTGAGAAAGTCCGTGTTTCGAACTGTAATTCTCAAACAATAAGGGCTGGGCTGTGGCAGTCAGACACAGCCCTGATATAAGAATAAGGTTATACAGGTATCGCAGATACAACATGGTTTCGGTTAATATCCTGATGGATAAAATTAATCAATTAGTCAGGCAAAACCCGCGCCGGTAAAGGATTTGCGACGAACGACACCATTCCTGAAACCAATGCCGCCGTTCTTCATGCAGATGCCGCCGGAAATAAAAACTCAGACATAAAATTTTGTTTCTGAACCGTTTCCGTTCCTGAAACCAGTGCCGCCATTCGTGAGTTCCGGCTCCGGAGCGCTTTAATCTCACCCTAGTTTTGGCCCCGTAATCAAAAATCAATTTTTATGCAGACACGCTTGATAGGCCTGATATTGCTGCTTTCAGTTGTATCATGGCAATGCGACAAAATCAGAGATGGCTGGCCTCCGGGGAAAGGAACAAACGGACACACCAGTAAATATTCGTCCAGAGTGGTTAGTGAGTGGATCGGACTCCAACTGGAGTTTTTAAAAGAAGCACCCACTGCACAGGGTAACCCCACTTTTTCGCGTCAGTATGCTTATGGGGGCATTACTCTCTACGAAGCTGTAGTGGGCGGAATGCCGAATTTTCGTTCGCTCGCCGGACAATTAAACGAACTTAACAACTTGCCTAAATCCACAGGAGGAGCATCACTCAACTGGGCATTGAGTGCCAATGCTGCACTGGCCGACTTTACCAGAAAATTTTATGCCCATATTCCGGATGCAGAAACGCGGATTTCGCAACTGGAAAACAGTTTAATGCAATTCTATTCAGTAGGAACCAACAATTCCCAGCAGCAACGTTCTATCGAATTCGGAAAAGCTATTGCCGCCAAGATTTTTTCCTGGTCTGAAACAGATGGACACAAATCAGCCAATGACCCCTTCACGGCGCCGGCCGACAAAATCGGCCCTGGCTTTTGGGCTGCGCCTAATCCGCCTTCTATCCAAAGTCTTCCCTATCTGAAGAACGTGAGAAGGCTGGTTGCTGGTAGTGGTGACGGGGCAGAACTGCCTGCTCCGCCGCCCTACAGTACCGATCCGAAATCGCCCTTCTACAAAATGGTGAAGGAAGTGTACGATGCCAGTCCTGCGGATGGTTCCGAAGAAAAGGCGATGGCTATGTACTGGAGAGATGTTCCCGGCACCACCACTCCCGGCCACTATCTGAGCATTCTGAAACAGGTGCTGGAGAAGGACAATGTATCGCTCGACAAAGCGGCCATTTCCTATGCCCTGGCCGGTATTATGGTGCACGATGCCTGTATTTCAACCTGGACCACCAAATACAAGTACTGGCTGGTTCGGCCGATCACCTATATTCAAACGGTGATGGGACATGCCCACTGGGCGCCGGCATTCGGTACACCGCCTCACCCCGAGTACCCCTCTGCGCACTCTTCGCTCTCTGCGGCCAATGCGCATGCGATGACACTGGTATTTGGTGAGAACTATAAGTTCGAGGATCACACGTTCGATTATCTCCATAACCCCGAAACCGATCCGCTGATGTTCAAACCTCGTAAGTATTCATCCTTCAAGGCTATTGCGGAAGAAGCCGGTATATCGCGCCTGTATGGTGGCATTCACTACCGCTTCTCGATTGAACAGGGATTGAAACAAGGTTGGAAAGTGGCAGGCAATATCGAAAAACGCCTGAAACTACAGAAATAAGGACAGGTTGACCAAACCCGGTACGGCGGCTGCCTGCAGTCGCTGTACCTTTTTAGTTGGCAGAACCATTAAAGGAGCTGTTACTGGAAGAGAATATCGCTGGCTTCTTCCTCGCGTTCATCGTTCCATTCCACGATGAAATTATTGCGTCCCTCGCCCACAATGATCTTCATGTATTTCTGCTGAACCAGTTCCAGCATACTCAGAAATGTAAAGATGGCGTGAATTCGGTTTTCGCAGGTTTCAAAAAGTTTTTCGAAGCTCATGGTCTTTTGCCGGCGGCAGAGATCCAGCACATCTTCCCGGCTTTTTTCCATGGTGTAATTGTATTGCACCACGGTATGCACGGGTTTGTTGTTCCGGTCATACACTTTCTGCATCACCTTCTCAAAGGTCTTCATGAGTTTGAAAAGCGTGATCTGCTGTATTTCCGATCCTTCGCTGGCTTCCTCGCCGATGGTGCTCAGTTCCTTGTGCGCATTACCCCGTTTCACCATCAGCATGCGCACAGCTTCCATTTCAGAAAGTTCGGCGGCTGCCTGTTTGTATTTGCGGTATTCCAGCAATTTGTCCACCAGTTCCTGACGCGGGTCGATCTCATTCCCCTGGGCATCAACTTCCTTACGCGGCAGCAGCATCTTGGCCTTGATCCGCATCAGGGTGGATACAAAGAGGATGAATTCGCTCGACAACTCGATATTGAGTTTTTCCTGACCATGGATAAAATCCAGAAAATCATTGATGATACGGGTAATCGGAATATTGTAGATATCCAGCTCATCCCGTTCAATAAAGAACAGCAGCAGGTCAAAGGGACCTTCAAACTGAGGAAGTTTTATCTGGTAAGAAGCTTGCTGAGCGGCCATACATCACAAAATTAAACTTCCCGGCATAATTGCCGGGAAGCGGGAAAGATACGAAACTTAAAACTTTGCGGAGATACCAACCCCCAGCAGGGAACGTACCTGGGTGCCGGGAGAATCGCCATTCCGGCCAAACTGCTTCACATCATCATCATATATAAGGTCCAGATTATATGTTACACTCAGGAACTTATTGACTTTCATCGCAATAGAGTTGGTCCAGAAAACGTCGATGTTTTTGGGCTGGGCACTGATTTTCACATCGGTAACCGGGTCGCGCTTGCCCAGATAGTTGGAAAACAAGTCGAGCCTGGATTTATAGGAAACATTTTTCAGGATATCCTTGAAGAAATTGGCAGAGAGATAGGCACCTGCCTCGATCGACACCTTACGATTCGGGTTCACCCCGTAAAGGGCTGAAAGCGGGGTTTCGTTCCCACCATCGGGCAGGGGAATATTTCCATCCTGATAATAATAGCTATAGGGATCATTGCTCACGATCACCCAGCGGGCAGAGATCGGCGACAGCATCACGCTGAAATAAGGAGCCGGTTTCCATTCAATACCGGGCGATACCAGCATATAGGCCGGAGCAAAAAACCCGGATACCCGGCGACGGATGCCCTTGCCCAGGTAATCGTAGTCATAACCATCGGTCATCTGGGTACGCAGGTTATACACTCCCACCACGGCCCATTTTTCATCAAAACGATGACCCATTTTGCTATAGAAATCGATCTTGTCGTCGGTTTTGCGGGTACCTACTGAACTGGTTTTCTGCAGGGCATAACCCAAGTCGAGGTTATTATCCCAGAAAAAATCACCCTTGCGTTTATTGGCGAAGAGAGTGGAATAACCGGCAATGGAGAAGGACGATTTTTCCGCACCGGCCGCCCAGTTGCTGGCGCTACCCTGTGCCAGGTTCAGGTTGAACAAACCACCTTTGCGCCATCCTTTCGCGTTTACCTTATAGGTGGTATCATCATAGGTGGTACGTTCCGTTTCCTTTTTGATACCAGACACGGTAGGGTCCTGCGCTCTGGCTCCTGCTACCAGCAGAAAGCCGGCAGCGATAAGGCTCATGGCTTTTTTCATAGTATTCATTTTAGTGTGTTCCATTAGTAAAAAAGGCATTTTGATCATATCAAAATGCCCTTGCAAATATAATCAGATGTTATTATTTGGTTTGGACCTCAGCATAGTATCAGTAATCATTTCTTGCGAAGCTCATCCCGGATTTCAGTCAGCAACTGCTCTGTGGGGGTCGGACCGGCAGGTGCAGGCACCGGCGGACGACGCAGAATGGCTTTGATAAATACATAACATACAAAAGCCACAATGATGAAGTCGAGCAATGAAGTCAGGAAAGAACCGTATTTGAAAGTAACCGCTTCAGAAACCACTTCGTTGTTTGCATCAACGACGGCCTGCCGCAGGGTCCATTCCATTTTGGAAAAATCTTTACCACCTGTTATCAAACCCAGAATTGGTGCGATTAAACCTTCAGTAAAAGAACCTACCAGCTTGGTAAATGCAGTACCCATCAGGAAACCGATGGCAACATCAACCAGATTTCCCTTGGTAGCAAACGCTTTAAAATCAGAAAAGAATCCCATGGTAAAAGATTTAAGTGTGTGAATGGATATTACAATATAATCAAATTGCCATGATTTCCTTTTCCTTCTGGGCAAGTACTTTCTCCACCAGGGCAATATGTTTGTCGGTCAGTTCCTGGATGGTTTTTTCCGCATCTTTAGCGGCATCCTCGCTGAGACCATCTTTCTGTAATTTCTTTACCTGCTCAATGGCATCGCGACGGATACTGCGGATAGCCACGCGTGATTGTTCCCCTTCGCCATTACATTTCTTAACCAACTCACGACGTCTTTCCTCGGTAAGCGGCGGCAGGAACATGCGGATCATCACCCCGTCATTTTGCGGATTGATCCCGATATTGGAATTGATGATCGCTCTTTCGATGGGCTGAAGCATGTTTTTCTCCCAGGGCTGAATGCTCAGGGTTCGTGCATCCGTTGCCGTTACGTTGGCAACCTGTCCGATCGGAGTGGGCGCACCATAGTAGTCCACCATAATTCCATCCAGCATCTGCGGATTGGCTTTTCCTGCCCGTATTTTGGTCAATTCTGATTCAAGGTGATTGATAGCTTTCTTCATGGAATCACTGGCATCATCCAGGATCAGGGATAAATCTTCAGTCATTGGTTGTCAATTATTCGGGCAAAACTAAGAAAATGGAACTATTTCTTTTCCATTACCGGATGTTCGGCCAGGGGAACCAGTTTGCCGCCGGATTTTTTCCGGATCTCATTATCGGGTGTAACGAAGAGCTGCGGACGGCGTTTGCGTGCCAGGAAAAGAAATCCGATGACGCTGAAGAAGAATCCAAAATAAATCGCCATCAGCATGCTGTTTCCAAGGTCCTGGGCCAGAAATCCGATTACGATAGCCGCGGCGTTCATGCTTACCAGCCCAATGGTGATGGAGCGGTGCGAACAACCCAGATCCAGCAACAGATGGTGTATATGATTCCGGTCGGGAGAGAATGGCGAGCGACGGTTAAAAATCCGGATTGAAAATACCCGGAGCGTATCAAGCAGGGGAACCATCAGGATGCCGAATCCCAGTGCCGGTGCGGCTTTCAGCGCATAAGCCTGAGTCGGATCAATCCCCACATTAATAAATTTCACCACCAGGATCGTGTTGATCAGCCCGATCAGCAGCGAACCGGTATCGCCCATAAATATCCTGGCAGGCTGAAAATTGAAGATCAGGAAAGCCAGGGTGGCGCCGGCCATGGAAAATGCCAGTACCGCTTCGCCCATATGTCCGGTTAATATAAAATAGCCCCCGAATACCGTCATGGCCAGCAACCCGAGTCCGCCCGCCAGTCCGTCCACCCCGTCGATCAGATTAAAGGAATTCATGATCACGATGGCCGTCAGGTAGGTAAATACGAGGCTGAAACTGTGGGGCAGCAGGTGCAGTCCCATGAATCCCTGCGCATTGCTTATCAGGATGCCCCCGTAGTAAATCAGTATAAAGGCAGCCAGCACCTGTCCGATGAACTTTTTTACCGGCGAAAGAATGATAATATCATCCTTCAGTCCCATATAAAAAATGATGACAGCAGAAGCCAGGTAAAATTGAAGATTATGACTTTCGGAAAAATTACCGATCAGCAGTACCGTGAAAAGAAAACCGGCAAAAATACCCAATCCCCCCAGGGCCGGAATGGGCACATGATGGATCTTTCGCTCATCCGGGATGTCGTAAATTTTCTTTATTGCCGCCACCCTGATAATTACCGGAATCGATAAAAACGTGATGGTGAACGCAATAATCAGAGCGAGAATAACATCAAACATGCGTTTTGGTTTCCTTTTAAAAATATAAAGCTCTTAAAAAAAAGCGTACCATTTTAGATGAAACGAAAAAATGACCCGTTTAGTCTGAATCACATGTAAAGATCAGGTCAAATAAGTTAGATTTGCTCCACAAATTTTTGGAATATGGCCAGATTACAGGAGATCGCATCCCAAATCAGACGAGATATAGTTAGAATGGTACATGGTGCCAACAGTGGTCACCCGGGTGGTTCACTCGGCTGTACCGATTTTTTCACCGCCCTGTTTTTCAAGGTGATGAAGCATAATAAGGATTTTAATATGGACGGGATCGGCGAAGACCTGTTTTTCCTTTCCAATGGACATATTTCTCCGGTATATTACTCTACCCTCGCCCGTTGCGGGTACTTCGATATCAAGGAGCTGGCTACCTTCCGGAAACTGAACAGCCGGCTCCAGGGTCACCCTGCCACCCACGAACACCTGCCCGGTATCCGTGTGGCCAGTGGTTCACTGGGACAAGGTATGAGCGTTGCCATCGGGGCTGCCATGGCCAAAAAACTGAACAATGATCCCCAGCTGGTGTTCTCCCTCCATGGTGATGGGGAACTGAATGAGGGCCAGAACTGGGAAGCCATCATGTTTGCAGCCCACCACAAAGTGGATAATCTTATTTCCACCGTAGACTGGAACGGTCAGCAGATCGACGGATCCACCGATAAGGTAATGGGCCTCGGCGCGCTGGATAAGAAATTCGAATCCTTCGGCTGGGAAGTATTGATCCTGGAAAAAGGAAATGATGTGGATGCCATCGTTGAAACCCTCGAAAAAGCCAAGTCGATGACGGGCAAGGGCAAGCCCATTGCCATCCTGATGAAAACCGTTATGGGTGCCGGCGTCGATTTCATGGAAGGAACCCACGAATGGCATGGTATTGCGCCAAACGACGAACAACTGGCCCGTGCCCTGGCACAGATCCCCGAAACACTGGGAGATTATTAATGGTAAACCGGATTTATTACTGGTAACCCACCGGGATTATTAATGGAAACCCACCGGTAATTTTCAGAGAGATAATTTCTCGGGATTATTACCCGAGATGCATATTGGCCGCAGCAGCCTTGCGGGCCGGAATCCAGGAGGCGAGAAATGCCACCAGCACCACGGTGGCCGAAACCAGCAGGAAATCGGGAAGCATCAGCTTCACGGGATACTGACTGATCACAAAGCTACCGCCCTCCAGTTTTACCAGGCCGTAAGTTTGCTGCAGCCAGCAAATAAGAAGGGCGAGCAACATGCCCACACCCGCACCGATTCCGGCCAGCAGGAAACCTTCACTGATAAATATGCCCTGAATTTTTCCCTCTGATGCGCCCATGGCCTTCAGTACCTGGATATCTTTCTGCTTTTCCAGCACCAGCATGGTCAGCGAACCGATCATCGTAAAGGCAGCCACCACCAGAATCAGCGAAAGCAGAATATAAATCACCCATTTCTCCATCTGCATCACGCTGTATAACCCCTGGTTCTGCTGATAGCGGCTCAGAATCGTATACTCTTTCCCGAAATGCTGCTCCAGCGCGCGGGTGATTTCCTTTTCGTCGGCATCTTCGTGCAGGGCGATTTCAATCCCGCCCATTTCTGAAG
>DATCJQ010000550.1:0-8828 GCA_036562745.1 Flavihumibacter sp. | reverse complement strand
GCGGGGAGCCGCACGCCGTTTATTGTGTTCCAGTTTCTGGTAGTACGGCCCAACGAGCATCAGATCGAAGAGGCCAAGGAACTGGCAGCCGCGATCGGGGTGGATGATATCTGGTTCAAAACCGCACAGGTTTATGATTATGAAAACGATCCGAACCAGCTGATCCCAACAAATGAGCGATACAGCCGTTATAAAAAGGACAAGAACGGACAGTACCGGTTTCAGAACAAGCTGATGAACCATTGCTGGAGAGCCTGGCATGCGACGGTGATCACCTGGGACGGACTGGTGGTGCCCTGCTGCTTCGACAAGGACGCACAGCACCGGCTGGGTGATCTGAAAAACGCTTCCTTTAGCGAAATCTGGCACAATCCTGTATATAAGCAGTTTCGTTCCCGGCTTCTGAAGGGAAGAGCCAATATCGACATCTGCGCCAACTGCTCGGAGGGAACCCGGGTTTGGAGCTGATGAAAACGCGCGCTATGGCCATTTTCTGTATTTTTAGACCTGAACATTGCTGTTATGAGTATTAATAAAGATATCAATCAACGGACATTCAGGACAGAGCATCAAAAAGCTATGATAAACCTGATTTACTCGTACAACTGGTTGATGGAAAATACCCGTAAACAGTTAGACAAATTCGATTTAACTACACAGCAATACAATATACTGCGCATCCTGCGCGGCGCGGGCGAACCGCTCAGCACCCTGCAGATCAGACAGCGGATGCTCGACAAAATGAGCGACACATCGCGCATCGTGGATCGCCTGGTAAAAAAGGGACTGGTACAAAAAGTAGTCTGCAGTTCCGATCGCCGCCTCGTGGATGTTACAATCTCTGAAAAAGGCCAGCACCTGCTGACAGAAATGGATGCCCATGCCAATGAATGGGACAAACTCTTACACAATCTGAATGAAGAAGAAGCGATCGAGCTGAATCGTTTGCTCGACAAACTTCGTAACAGTCAGGATTAACCGAAAACATACACATGCAGTTAAAAAACCACTTGCTTCAGGCAATTGCTACCCTATTGATACCGGTTTCCTTGTGCGCACAGAATCCGGCAGCACCCATTGCTGCACCAAAGGAAAATGGATACCTGCAACCCAAACCGGTTAGTCCCACCAATGAGTTCCGTGCAGCCTGGATCGCTACAGTTGCCAATATCGACTGGCCCAGCAAGGGAACTACTGATCCCGCCAAACAGCGCCAGGAGTATATCCGGATGCTCGACATGCATAAGCGTAACGGACTGAATGCGGTGATTGTACAGGTGCGTCCCTGTGCCGATGCATTCTACCCTTCGCCTTACGAACCCTGGAGCGAGTGGCTCACCGGTTTGCAGGGACGTGCACCCGCGCCCTTTTATGATCCCCTTAAATTCATGATCGAGGAAGCGCATAAGAGAGGCATGGAATTTCATGCCTGGCTCAACCCCTATCGCGCGGTATTTAATATCCAGACCTCCCAGGTGGCCAAGGATCATATCACGAAACAGTTCCCCGACTGGTTCCTGAACTATGGCGAGAAAAAATATTTCGATCCGGGTAACAAAAATGCCCAGCAATATGTGGTAAACGTGGTGCGCGATCTGGTAAGACGCTACGATGTGGACGGTGTTCATTTCGATGATTATTTCTATCCCTATCGCATTCCGAACAAAGAGTTCCCCGATCACAAAACCTTCAAGGTATTCGGCGAGGGGATGACACGTGATGAATGGCGTCGCAGCAATGTAGATTCCATCATCCGCCAGCTTTCCCTGGTGATCAAAGAGGAAAAGCCCTGGGTGAAATTCGGTATCTCGCCTTTTGGCGTGTGGAGAAACAGTGACCAGGATCCGCGGGGCAGCGCCACCAAAGCCGGACAAACCAATTACGACGATCTCTACGCCGATATTCTGCTCTGGCTCAAAGAGGGCTGGATCGATTATGTGGCTCCTCAGCTCTACTGGGAATTTGGCCATAAAGCCGCACCCTTTGAAGTGCTGCTCGACTGGTGGAGCAAGAATACCTATGGCAAACATTGCTATATAGGACTGGGTATTTATCGGGCGGGATCAAACCCCGCGTGGCGGGATCGCACCCAGCTTCCGCGAATGATCGAAGCGGTGCGTAACACCCCGAACATGCATGGCGTTATCTACTTCAGCAGTAAAAGCTTTGAAAAGAACCCCAATGGCTGGAGCGACAGTTTACGACTCAACTATTACCGCGATCCGGCTACCATTCCGGTGATGGAATGGCTCGACCCCAATCCGGTTTTCGATAATTCAGGAAGATAATCACGGTCAGAGGCCGCGGCGCGATTTTTTTATACTATCAGGGTGAAATCTCCCAACCCTGCGAATCCGGATGCCCGGAAAATAAATTATGGACACAAACAATTGTTTATCTGTAGTTTATGAAATATTCTTTTCTTACTATCATGCGCATTATCATTATTTTAAGGAATCTCTAACCCTGTGCTGAAACTTATTTAGTAATTTACGGCCTGATTTTTGTGGATAGCGCGCCCCCTTAAAAAAGGAGTGCATAAACCCTGGACAAATCGAATGGCATTAGGACAAAGTTTACAGCAAAAGTTACTGCAAAAGCTCTCTCCTCAGCAGATCCAGCTGATGAAACTGCTGCAGGTGCCCACCGCCAACCTCGAAGAGCGAATCAAGGAGGAGCTGGAGGAGAATCCGGCATTGGAGCAGAATGATGAGATGAGCGATGAGAGCTATGAGGAGCCGCGGGATGAGTTCGAGTCCACAGACGATGATTACGAGACGGAAGGATCAGAAGAAGAATACGACAATATCGATATCAGCGAATATGTTTCGGAAGGGGATGATGATATAGCAGATTACCGGCTTAAGGACGACAACTATCCCGAACTGGACGATAAGCAGGCTACTCCCTTTAAGGTTGAATCGACCCTGCACGATTTACTGGCCGATCAGCTGGGCATGCTCACGCTCGATGAGCGCAAACGGAAAATTGCCGAGCAGATCGTGGGCAGTATCGATGATGATGGTTACCTGCGCAGAGAAACCGCATCCATTCAGGACGATCTTGCATTCCGTCAGAACATCGAAGCAAGCGAAGAGGAAATTGAGGAACTGATCGAACTGATTCAACAGTTTGATCCGCCCGGTGTGGCAGCACGTGACCTGCAGGAGTGCCTGCTTCTGCAACTGAACCGCAAAAAGAATGAGGGCGCATCGGTTCAGGGCGCTATAGATATACTCACCAATTATTTCGACGAATTCACCAAGAAACATTACGATAAAATCCAGCGCGGACTCAACATCACCGATGAAGAACTGAAGCAGATAATTCAGCAGATCATCCGGCTGAGTCCCAAACCCGGCGGAAATGTGGGCGAAGTGAATAAGGCCGAAAGTTATGTGGTGCCCGATTTCTTCATCTATAATACCGGCGGTAAGCTGGAAATCACCCTGAACAGCAAAAACGCTCCGGACCTGCGCATCAGCGAAGGTTATCGCGAAATGCTGAAAGAATATGACCGTGGCGCGAAAAAAGACAAGCGTCAGAAAGAAGCTGTGATGTTCATCAAACAGAAAATCGATGCTGCCAAATGGTTTATCGATGCCATCAAACAAAGGCAGCAGACGCTGATGATGACCATGCAAACCATTCTGGATTATCAGTATGAGTTTTTTCTCACGGGCGACGAAACCACACTTCGACCGATGATCCTCAAGGATATTGCAGAACGCACCGGTCTCGATATCTCCACCGTGAGCCGGGTGGCTAATAGTAAGTTTGTACAAACCGAATTTGGAACCTATCGCCTTAAGTTTTTCTTCAGCGAAAGTCTTAGTACCGATAGTGGAGAGGAAGTAAGTACCCGCGAGGTGAAAAAAATTCTGAGCGATTTGGTGGAGGGTGAAAACAAGCGTAAACCACTGAGCGATGAACGTCTGACTGAGTTATTACAGGAAAAAGGTTATAACATTGCAAGGCGAACCGTGGCCAAATACCGGGAACAGTTAAACATTCCGGTGGCGCGGCTCAGAAAAGAGTTATGATGAATCAAATCAGTCAGGAAAGGATTTCGACCCCACATTCAAGCTGGCTTGTGAGAGCCCTGGCCAATATTGTATCGATCCTGTTTCATCCGCTTTTTATTCCCACTTATATCTGTTTTTTCCTGCTTTACTTGCATCCCTTTGCATTTGCGGGGGCATCGGATTTATATAAGAAAATCAAGCTCGCATCCATCTTCACCAGCACCGCTTTTTTTCCTGCATTCACAGTATTCATGCTTCGGCGGCTGGGTTTTATTTCGAGTATCCATCTCCGTACGCAGAAAGACCGGATCATCCCCATTGTGGCTTCGATGGTTTTTTATTTCTGGATTTTCTATGTAACCAAAAACCAGGGCGGAAATCCATCTGAACTCATACAGATGCTCTGTGCCACATTTGTTTCCACCATCATAGCGTTAACAGCGAACAACTTTATGAAGATCAGTTTACACGCCATTGCGATGGGTGTACTGGTCGGGTTCTTCGTGCACCTGGCATGGGTGAGCTTTATCCCCATGGGTTTGCCGATGATGGTTGCGATTCTGGTAGCCGGACTCGTGGGCAGCGCCCGCCTCGCACTGGGTGAACACACTGCGAAGGAACTGGTTACCGGATTTGTAACCGGACTGGTTTCAATGGCTATTTCCGTTTGGGTGGTTGGTTAATCAGAACCCGCGGATATACCAGGTGATTATCGTGCGCGTGAGCATGGACCAGAGCGCAATCGCAAGCAGACTCACCAGAAAGACCCCCACCCTCTCCTTCCATGATTTCATTTCAAACAGTTGTCCATATGCCCAGGCATAGTAAAGGATATGCGACAGCAGCATCAGCATGAGGATGGCGTACATCGCCGGAGGACGACTGAACAGCGCCAGCATGGGATAAAAAATAATCGAACTGAAAAGAATCACAAAGGCCACAAAAAACACATTGGCCACCAAGTGTTCGGTATAGTTTCGCTTTCGCCGCAGATAAAAAACAAAAAATATCAGCGAGTTAAACGGCACGGCGATGATCATCACAAGGTTTTGCTTTTTCTCCATAAACGCACCCACCTTGCGTGCGCGCTCCTGAATAGCGGCAATTCTGGGATTCACCGATGCGGGAGGCGGTGAAACTCGCGCGGACCCCGGAGAACCCGCCGCTGTATTCTCGGGTTGCCTGGGGGAATTCCCCTTAAAGGTACCAGAAAACTGAAGCACCAAAATGGAAAAAGCTGCTACCAGCAACAGAAAAGTGAAGGGGTTGAAATATTTCTTGCGCTGACCATCGAGATATTCGCGAACCAGATGTCCGGGGCGGGTGCTGAGACCGCGGATCAAGGCGAATACAGATTTATCCGTGTGTGTAAACGCATGAAAAAACTCATGGAGAAAATGCGCGAAACTGAAGCGATGCGTGGCCGCAGCCTGTCCGCATCGGGGGCAGTAGACATCTTCTCCCTGGAGCGAATGTCCGCAATTCAAACAGTTAGCAGATGCAGTCAGCTTGCCCGGTTTTATACCTGAATATAAAAAGAAAAGCTCAATTGTGAATTGAGCCTTTGCGTAGGGGTGTCCAAAACCAGCCTTTGTCTATGTCCAAGCTATACGTTAAGAATCGGGCTAAGTATTTAAAATTTTCGATGAGCTCACATAGTTTTTGGTAGGGTGGTAAATAAACAGACAGGACCCCTGTTTTATTGTATTTATGATTTTACCGGCTTGTTCGCGGGGTACGGCGGGACAACCAAAGCTTCTACCGATCATTTTATTGTTGCGGAGAAACTGGCTACCCACATAATCGGAACCGTGTACCACGATATTGCGTGCAAAAGCGCGATCGTTGATGCCGCGTTCCAGTCCATCAATTTTCAAAGCCAGGCCATGTTCGCCATAGTAGGTGGAACGGGTTACATAGAAACCCAGACTGCTTTGGTGTGATTCAGGTTTATTGGAAAAACGTTGGGCATATTCGCTTCCTGAATTACGTCCGTGGGCAACATAGGTTTGCATCAGCAGCTTTCCTTCTTCGAGATTGATAACATATAATCTCTTCCGGCGGCTCGACTGGCTGAAATCGCAGATTGAAAGCACATCGCTCCGACGAACCTTTCCCTTCGCAAGCAGTTTCTGATAGCCCTTCCAGGCATAACGGAAGGCTGTTTGGGATAACCCCTTCTTTTTCAATTCGAGCATTGAATAAATCGAATCGGCTGCGAAGTAGTACATTTTCATATCTGCCTCAGACACCAGACTGGATTTCGCGGCAGATTTTACCGCCATCCCATCGCCATTAACAGAAAGCTCTTCCGACATGGGAGTCATGCAGGCAGCGAGTTCTAAAATGGATTTATGGGAATTGATCGAAGACGCCATACTGGTGGTCAGTTTCATGGGGACCAGCAGGTGAAGGGAGAACAGGGCAAGGCCTGCCATTGCCTTCCGGGTACGGTTTGAAATAGGATTATTCATGGACAAATGGACTTTATTAACGGGTGCCAATACGCAAATAGTATGCGTATTTTTACTCGAAATCGTAAGAATTCCATAAAGTCCATGTTCCCATTTCAAACCCTACCTTCAAAGGCTAAATCTGTACCTGTTTCCAGCCTCCTTTTCTGAAAAACCAGAAGGCGGCCAGGGCTATGCTGGATTCCGCAACGGGTATGGCGATATAAACCCCCACATGCCCCAATCCCGATATTTTCGCCAGGGTATAAGCAAGCGGAATTTGAAAGAACCAGAACCCGACCAGATTGATCCAGGTGGGGGTTCGGGTATCGCCGGCACCGTTAAATGCATTGGCCATTACCATCCCGATTCCGTAGAAAATGAATCCGGCACTCATTATCCGAAGCGACAAGGTGCCAATTTCCTGCACTTCGGGATCAGTGGTAAAGAATCCGACCAGCCAGGGTGCCGCGCTTAAGAACAGCACCATTACTCCGGCCATAAAAATTACGCAGTAGCGGAGGGTGGTATAAACCGATTCCACCGCCCGATCGGGCTTTTGGGCGCCGAGATTCTGTCCCACCAGGGTAGCCGCTGCATTTGAGAGTCCCCATGCCGGAAGGATGAAAAATACCAATATCCGCAAAGCTGTCTGATAACCCGCCGACGCAGCAGAATGACCGGTCTCCGCCACCAGTTTGGCCAGCACGATCCAGGAGCAGGAACCAATCACAAACTGTGCAGTGCCTGGTGCCCCAATTTTTACCAGGGAGCCCATGATGGACCAATCGGGTTTAATATCCGCCCAGTTCAACCGCACCTGCGATTTGCCGTAAAACAGGTGGTAGAGTTGATAGACAACTCCAATGCCCCGTCCAATTGCGGTGGCCAGCCCGGCACCCGTTAATCCCATTGCCGGAATGGGTCCCAGCCCAAAGATCATTACGGGGTCCAGCACAATATTGGCAAAATTGGCAATCATCAGGCTTTTCATGGCCATTGATGCATCGCCGGCGCCTCTGAATATCCCGTTTATCAGGAACAGTAAAACGATTACGATGTTGGTACCCATCATTATGCGCGTGAAGGGCGTTCCGATGCGGATAGTTTCCGGATCGGCTCCCATCCATCGCAGAATATCAGGAGCGAGATAGAGTCCGGCTATACTCACTACTACGGCGATTCCGATACCCACCAGCAACGACTGCATAGCGGCGTGCGCGGCTGCTTTCTTATCCTTTTCGCCGATTCGCCGGGCTACCGTGGCGGTGGCTGCCATGGCCGCACCAACCGCCAGTGCATACACCACGGATAAGACGGATTCGACCAATCCAACGGTCTGAATATTGTACTGGCTACCGGGAAGTTTTCCAACAAAATAGAGATCAACGACGGCAAAGACGCTTTCCATTCCCATTTCCAGTACCATGGGGATGGCGAGTAAGAATACCGCTTTTCGTATGTTGCCGGTTGTATAATCCCTTTCTTCTCCATTAAGAGAAGATTTAATAAATGTCCATATCCCACCCGACTGCCGGGTGGTAGTATTATTAGTATGCATTATTAATCTGAAATTAGATGAAGGGGCAGGCCTCGAAAGGGGCTAATGCCGTGGAAATGAATCAGGACCAGAGTTGCCGGACAGAGCCGGCGCAATTAGAGCTTCATATGCGACAGTATAAGACTGCGAAAATAGTATTATTTTTTTATGCTATACGAAAGCTCGTCGAGATATTGATGAATAAACTTATCTTTTTGTGAGCGGCGATATTGCATTACGAAACGCGGATGCGGCAGCACCCGAATCTCCGTGAAAAAACCCATTTCCTCGTTGAGCGCATGGAGAAAGCGATAATTCTTATCTCCCCCGATACAGAGGGCTACCCTGCGCTGAAAGCCGAAAGAAAGCTGCTTCTTGATCTGCCGCAGGGCATAGGGTCGGATGCTTTTCAGCAGCTGGGGATCATCATAATAATTAAGATTTCGGCCATCTTTCACAAATCCGATGGGACTAACGGAGCCCAGGTAGAACTTTCCGAAGAATTCAGCTGCTCCGCCATAGGCTTCGATTACCTCGTAAATAAATTCAGCTGATAATTCAGATGATTCACCAAAGGGATGGGGGATGCCGCAGTTATGGAGAAGTTGTCGCGGCGCGGTGAAATTGATTCCGGTAATGCCCGCTCCGAAACGACCCGGATTGATGCCGATGAGCATGGTTCGCGGGTTATCATCCCCATAAAACCGGGTGAAAAAACGTCGAATGACCTCCTGTACTTCCGGAGAACGGTGGGGGTATAAAGATTGAACTCCGGGCGGCAAATCGCCCGGAGTCTTTATTGTTCTGAAG
>DATCJQ010000546.1:0-3249 GCA_036562745.1 Flavihumibacter sp. | reverse complement strand
CCCTGCAGTCGCTCGATTCCCTGGTGCAGGTGGTGGGTTCCTATTTCGATCCGGCTACCAAGAACAATTTCCACCAGATTATCGCCAATCTTTCCGCGGCTTCAGCCGGATTGAATAACCTGATCGCCTCGCAGAACAGCGCGCTGAATCAGACCATGAAGAACCTGGAATCCGTAACCGGAAACCTGGCCGCCAATAACCAACAGATCAGCAATAGCCTGAATAATCTCGATAAGACCACCAGCCAGCTGGCAGAAGCCGATATCAAAGGCACGATTGCCTCGCTTCAGTCGGCCATAAGCGGACTCAACGGCGTGGTGGAGAAGGCCAACAGTCCCGATGGCTCCATCGGCTTATTGTTAAATGATAAAAAATTGTATCAGAATCTCGAGAACACTTCAAGGAGTTTAAATATTTTGCTCGACGATGTAAGAGTTCACCCGAAACGTTATATCAACGTATCGGTATTTGGCAGAAAAGATAAGAGCAAACCGCTTCAGGCGCCCCTCAATGATTCCAGTTCAACTTCTTCCCAGCCTTAATACAATGCGACCAGTTGGTATCGTACTGATTGGGTTACTCCTGCTGCTCCCCTTTTTAGGTAAGGCACAGGAACCCATTGCGAATGCCGATACCATGGATATCGTGCTGATTCGCAAAACCGATCGTTTCCGCTACGAGAAAAAGGATTCCGTTACCGAGCTGCAAATGCTTGCGGGGAATGTTTTCCTCGAGCAGGGGACAACCAAATTCTATTGCGACAGTGCGGTACTCAATCCCAAGACCGGCGTGGTGGAAGCTTTTGGCAACGTGCATATCAATGATGCCGACAGCATTCATACCTATGCGCAGTACCTGATTTATTATTCCAACGAGAAAAAAGCCTATCTGAAAAAGGATGTGCGCCTCACCGATGGCAAGGGCACCCTTACTACCAACGACCTGGAATACGATACCGACCGCAAAATCGGGATCTATAACAATGGAGGGAAAGTGGTTTCGGATCAGACGGTGCTGACCAGCCAGCAGGCCATTTATTATGGCGACATGAAGGATGTTTACTTCAAGAACAATGTGAAGATGAAGGATCCGCAATACGATCTGGAAACAGATTCCTTATTGTTTAATACCGATACCCGGATCGCCACTTTCATCACAAGGACCCGCATACTTTCGGATAGCGGTCGCCGTGATATCACTACTTCCGAAGGCTATTATGATATGCAGAACAAGGTGGCGCGCTTTGGGCGCCGTCCGGTAATCAAAGATGGCTCCACCGTAATTATAGGTGATGATGTGGGGTTCGATGATAATACGGGAGAAAGTTATGCCCGCGGCAATGCGGTCTTCCGCGATACGGCCCAGGGGATTTCCATATTGGCAAACGATCTCAAGGCGAACAAACATACCAATACCATGCTGGCCACCCAGCGGCCGCTGATGATCATCAAGCAGAAATCGGATTCGATATTCGTAACGGCCGATACGCTGGTTTCGGGTCGACTGACCGACCGGGCCGATTACCGAAGCACGTTTATGCGCAGAGATCAATGGGATCCATATGCGCAGTATCTGGTTGCGAAAAACGGTAACTCCGATAGCACCGCAGCCGGTAAGGATAGCACAGGCAGGGACAGCGCTACTATCGACAGTACAAAACTCGCTAACACTCCGGCCGGAATCAATTCGCTTGATACAACCCTACCTCGCATTTCCGACAGCCTGCGTGCAAAACTCGCGGAGATTAACGCGCTGTACACGAAGGGTTCCGAAGACAGTTCAGCCATCGCGAAAGCAGATAGTATGTGGCAGGATGTACTGTTGAGTCCTGCTGATACGAGTAACCGTAACCGTTATTTCCAGGCCTGGCACAATGTGCGGATTTTCAGCGATTCGCTGCAGGCCGTGTGTGATAGTCTGTTTTATTCCGGCGTGGATTCGATTTTCCGGATGTTCCGCGAGCCCGTCGCCTGGGCAAATGGCACCCAGATCACCGGGGATACCATCTATATGTACACGAAAAACAAGGATCCCGAGCGGCTACATGTTTTCGACAACGGACTGGTGATCAACCGCACGCCCGATGATTTTTACAACCAGATCAAGGGAAATACCATCAACGGCTATTTCATCGACGGTGCGATTCATTATATGCGTGCAAAGGGATCGGCCGAGAGCATTTATTATGCGCAGGATCAGGACAGCGCCTATTCGGGGGTGAACCGCTCCAGTGCCGATATCATCGATTTCTTCTTCGTGAACAAAGAGCTGAACCGCGTTGTTTTCAGAAGTTCGGTGGAAGGCACTTTATACCCCTTCCGCCAGGTGAATCACGACGAAATGCGTTTGCGCGGATTCCGCTGGTTGGAAAAGCGGCGTCCAAAGACTAAATTTGAACTTTTCGAAGATCCGGTAACAACAGATTAAGAAGATTCGGTAAGAACGGATCGAGACACTGCAACAACAGATTGATATGAGCGAAAGTCCCACTATACGGCAGATAATAAAGAAACAATTGATCAGTCCGATTCAGGAGTTTATTAAGGACAGCCGCTCGGTGGGAATCATTCTCCTCGCCTGTACGATCATCTCCCTTATTATCGCCAACAGCAGCTGGAAGGATAATTATGTGCACCTGATGGAGCGCCATGTTTGGGTGCCGGCATTCCTGCACCTGCCTCACTCTATTCTCCACTGGATTAACGATGGGCTGATGGCGGTGTTCTTTTTCCTGGTGGGCATGGAGATCAAGCGGGAGCTGATGATTGGGGAGCTGTCCTCGCTCAAGAAATCTTCCCTGCCCGTGGCGGCGGCCCTGGGCGGGATGCTGGTACCTGCGGGAATTTTCCTGATTTTCAACGCCGATACGGAATATCATCCGGGTTGGGGAATTCCCATGGCCACGGATATCGCGTTTTCGCTGGGTGTGGCTTCCCTGCTCGGGAAACGGGTGCCCGTGAGCCTGAAAATCTTTTTGATGGCCCTGGCCATTATCGACGACCTAGGCGCCATTGTGGTGATTGCGGTGTTCTACGGCGGATCGATCAGCTGGGGTTACCTGGCCGCGGCGGCGGGCTTGCTGGGCCTTTTGCACCTGCTGAATAAGCTGCGTGGCAATACCTGGGGCGTTACGCTGCTGATCGGCCTGCTGGTTTGGTACTGCCTCTTTAATTCGGGTATCCATGCCACGATAGCGGGGGTGCTGGTGGCCTTCCTGGTACCGCTGGAGCGATTGCCCAAATACGTGCA
>DATCJQ010000545.1:0-4174 GCA_036562745.1 Flavihumibacter sp. | reverse complement strand
GTTCAGATAACATCGTTTGGTAGCGGGAGTATAAATCGCCACCCCATCGCGGGTAGTATCCAGCACGTTTTTAAATAATGCCAGCTTGCGTTCCGCCTCTTTTAATTCGGTAATATCCTGTAACGCCCCCAACATCCGTAGGGCTTTGCCGTTCCGATCGCGAATCATAAAAACCTTGTCCAGCACATAGGCATAACTGTTATCTGCTTTCCTGAAGCGGTATTCGCTGGTCCAGGTATTGACGGTTGGATCTTCCAGCGCCACAGTGACGCGATGCATAATTTCCGCTCTGTCCTCGGGATGTATGTTTTCCCGCCACCTCGAGGGATCATTCGGTTCATTCGGTGACGTATAGCCGAAAAGGGTATTGAACCCATCACCCCAATAGAGCGTATCTTTTATCACATCATAATCCCAGATCGCATCGGAAGTGGCCTTGTTCACCAGTTCAAAACGTTCATTGGACGCACGCAGGGCTTCTAAGTTTTGGCGCGACTCGGTAATATCCTGCGTAGTTCCCTTAAGTATGATATTTTTTCCCGTTTCGTCCTTGATTACCGATGCCCGTTCATGCACCCATTTGATCGTGTTGTCGGGCAGCAGGATACGGTGTACGGCGTCGAGTGGTTGCCCGGTTGCCAGGCTCCTTTCATTGATTTCCTCGAATGCTGCCCGATCATCGGGGTGAATGGTTGAATAAAAATATTCCAGCGTGGGTTTGATTTTTTTACCTGGCATCCAGATATTATAGCATTCTTCGGTCCAATACACTTCCCGCGTAACCAGGTTCACTTCCCAATATCCCAGTTGCGCAATTTCCTGTGCTTCCACCAGCATCTGGTTGGTACGTATCAGTTCTTCCTGATCGCGGGCAATCCGCTCCTCCTTCAGGATCCGGTCGGTGATATCCCGGATATTTCCGACAATACCGTGCAGCGTGGAATCATTGAGCCGGTTATCAAAATTGGCTTCAATCCAGCGCCAGCTCCCATCCTTATGCTTTACCCGGGCCTGGTCGCCCCTTATTGGAGCCGAGGGATGCTGAAGCAGTTGCATCCATTTCGCCCCCACGCCCTCATGGTCATCGGGATGCAGTACATCAAACATATTCAGGCGGCCGGCTTCCTCTTCGGTATACCCCAGCAACTGCTCGATGTTCGGTGATACATACTTCACATTCCCACCCTCATCTGCTATAAAGATGGCATCCATGGCATTTTCAACCAGGGCTTTGAATTTGCGCTCCCTTTCCTGCTCTGCCTCCGCCACCTCGGTGCGGATTTTGAACAAGACCAGGATCAGATCGGGATTATCGAGACCCATCAACTCAGTTTCGCCATAATGTATGCGTCCGCCTTGTTCAAAATCTAAGACCCGACTGCTATGGATGGGCTGGTCTTCATTCACCAGGGGGATCAGGTTACGCACGGTCTTCACCCAAACGGGATGCAGCACTTCTTCGAGGCTAAGTCCCGGAACGGCCCTATCAACCAGAAAAAAAGCGGAATTACGACTGGAAAGTTCAAGTACCCGTTCTTGTTTATCAAGCACCAAAAAACTATGGTGCAAATGCCGGAATAGGGCGGTTTGTACCTGGTTCAGAATATCGGGATACCTAGTATTCAAGGCTTTGGAGTTAAACAATAATCTTAGGGAAATCTACTTAATCTCTTCCTATATATGTGTCGAAATTCCCCGAAACCGGGATCAACACAATAAAATACCCAGTTTCGGGTTATATAATTAGTAAAAATCCGAATATGAAAACGTTCCGCACCCTGCTGATCGCAGCGATTCAGCATGTATTCCTTGTATGGGGCATTGCGATAGCCTGCCTCTGTTTCTTCTCCGACAAGTCCTCGGAAGCCAAAACGGGCTGGTATATTGCTGCAGCCTGTTTAGTAATGATTCACGCCGTTTTAAGAGTAAAAAGAGCACGTTACCAGACTGGTCTGGCTGGTTCATAATACCGGCTGGATAAGAGACCAGATTGCGTTGGCCACCAGCTGGTGGCCTTCTGCCGTTGGGTGGATGCCATCGGGCAGGTTAAGGTTCGGATCACCGGCCACTCCCTCCAGCAGGAAGGGGATCAGCACAGCTCCGTTATCCCTTGCCAGTTCCGAATAAATTGCCTGGAACTCGCGACCATATTGCGCCCCCATATTGGGTGGCACCATCATACCGGCGATGATCAGTTTTACCTGCGGATTGGCAGCTTTCACCTTGTCGATAATTGCCTGCAAATTCTTTTTCGTGGAAGCCACCGGGATACCCCGTAAACCATCATTGGCGCCCAGTTCCAGTACAAACACATCGGGATGCTGCTGCAGAATCCAGTCAATACGCGTCAATCCGCCTGAGCTGGTTTCACCACTCAGTCCCGCATTAATCACTTCATAATCCAGATTCAGCGAATCAATCTTCGCCTGTATCCGCGCGGGAAAAGCCTGCTCCGGGTCCAGTCCGTACCCCGCTGTGAGGCTGTTTCCGAAGAATACTATCTTCTTACGGTCTGCCTTTTGCTGCTGAACCGTTTCTTTGGTTTCGGTTTGCGAATCCGCCGAGGGGCTTTTGCATGCCGTCCATCCCAAAAGGACCATAAATACTGCCAGCCGGGTCAACCTTGCCATCGTTACCTTGTTATGTGATTAATTAGTTATCTGATTTATAAAACATCTATCTTAACGAATGAGTTCAACCACCCATCCCCTGCTTGAAGTGAGAAATCTGTCCAAGACCTACCAGTCGGGCAATCGCCCCCTGCAGGTACTACAAGATATTAGTTTTTCCATAGAAGCCGGCGAAACAGTTTCCATTGTGGGTCCCTCGGGCAGTGGTAAGTCTACCTTACTGGGACTCTGTGCCGGACTGGACCGTGCGAGCCAGGGTTCGGTGCGATTGAACGGAATTGAGCTGGGAACGCAGTCGGAAGATGCCCTCGCGCGGATCCGGAACCAATACATCGGTTTTGTTTTTCAGAATTTTCAGTTGCTGCCCACGCTCACAGCCATCGAAAACGTGATGGTGCCCCTGGAGCTGCGGAGAGAGAAGAATATCCGTCCGCGTGCGATGGAGCTGCTGGAGCAGGTGGCACTCGCGGATCGCGCCCATCACTACCCCTCTCAGTTGTCGGGTGGTGAGCAGCAGCGGGTATCCATTGCGCGGGCATTTGCCAATCAGCCGGCCATCCTTTTTGCGGATGAACCCACGGGCAATCTGGATGCCGAGACCTCCGAAAAGGTAGAAGCCCTGTTATTCAATCTCAATAAAGCCTCATCGACCACGCTGGTAATGGTGACCCATGATTTGGAGCTCGCGTCCAGAACCGGGCGAATTATCCGCCTCAAGGGAGGAAAGCTTGTTTCGGATGACATCCATCTCGCGCAGGAGGGCGCCCGCTTATGAACCTGTCGTGGTTAATACAAATGGCCTGGCGCGATAGCCGGAGAAACAAATCGCGACTGGCCCTGTTTATTTCTTCGATAATTCTGGGCATCGCAGCCCTGGTGGCGATCTACGGGTTAGGATATGCGCTGGAGCGAGATATCGACCAGCAGGCTAAAACCCTGATAGGGGCCGATCTGGCCGTGGATGCCAACAAAGCGCCGGAGCCCGGAATTCAGCAACTGCTCGACTCCATTGGAACATTGGGCAAATCGGCCCGGGAGAACAATTTCGCCTCAATGATTTATTTCCCGGCCAGCGGAGGTACCCGCCTGGCGCAGGTGCGGGCGGTAAGTGAAGGCTTTCCTTTCTATGGCAAACTCGATACGAATCCCGGTGATGCATATGCGCTTTTTCAGAACGGCGGCGGTGCCTTGGTGGAGCAGAATCTCCTGCTCCAATTTAATGCTCACACAGGCGACTCCATTCGTGTCGGCGAGAAAACTTATCTGATTATCGGGGCCATCCTCCAGTCGCCGGGTAAAACCGGCTTTTCGGCCGCCGTGGCTCCTGCAGTGTGGATACCGATTCAGGACCTGGAGGCAACCGGACTTTTGCAAAAGGGAAGCCGTATCAACCACCTACACTATTTCCAGTTTAAACAACCTGATTTCGTGAATGAACTGCTGCCGCGGATAGAGGAACGGCTTACCGATGCCGGTTGGGATATTGAAACAGTTGCGTCGCGTAAAGAAAGTACCGGCCGATCCTTTCAGGATCTGAACGAATT
>DATCJQ010000544.1:0-2537 GCA_036562745.1 Flavihumibacter sp. | reverse complement strand
GTGAATGGATTCTGGTTATGGAGACAGGAAGGCGTGGATCCTCAAACTGGTAATGCCATCTACACAGATGTTGATAAAAACGGGGTAATCAATGATGATGATCGCATGATCCTCGGAACCAACCAGCCCGATGTATTTGGCGGATTGAACTCAACCATGCGTTACAAGAATTTCGATTTCTCTTTCTCATTTGCATACGAATGGGGACAGGAAATGGTGAACTGGACCACTTTCTTCATGGTGCATGGTGCAACCAGACAGAACGGTGCGGACGGTACTGCAACCTACGGTTTCTATCCCGAGCAGCTGAAACGCTGGCAAAAGCCGGGCGATATCACCAGCATTCCGAAAATGGGTGGTACTGCTGACGAGCGTAACAACAACTATGGTCGTTTCACCAGTCGCGCTCTGGAAGATGGATCTTATACCCGTCTGCGGAATGTAACCCTGGGATATACCATTCCTTCTGCTATCACCAAAAAAGCAGGTATCAGCAATGCCCGGATTTATATCATGGGTACCAACCTGCTGACCTTCACCAAGTATAGTGGCCTCGATCCCGAGCTGAACGCCGGTGGTGGTAAGGGTACTGTGGGTGGTGTGGAAATGTTCACTGTACCGCAGCCGAAAACAATCCAGGGCGGATTTACCGTAACCTTCTAATTGTAAACTGAAAAACAATTACTATGAGCTCAATCACTCGAAATATATGTAAGGGAATCGTGATGGTGTCTTTGTTCTCCCTCACCTCATGCGAGAAATTCCTGGATGTAAAACCCAATGATCAGATCGATGAAAGTGAAGCCCTCACCTCCAAAAGCCGGATTCAGCGTGCCCTGACGGGCGTGTATAGCCGCTTGCAGGTGACCGAATATTACGGTGCTGAATGGCCCAATGCCATCTGGTTATCGGGAGATAACGTGGTGCCCTTCAGTGGTGGTACCACCGATCTGCAGTTTGCCGGACATGCGGTGCTGTCGTCTTCCAACACCATGGAGATTACCTGGAACGCGATGTACAAGGCAATCAATATGGCCAACAACGTTATTGACGGAGCTACCAAAGTGGAGGATCCCAATATGACCCAGGCAGAGCGGAACGATATACTCGGCCAGGCCCAGTTCCTCCGCGCGCTGGTGTATTTTGATATGGTTCGCACCTGGGGCGGCGTACCGCTGGTAACCACTCCCACACGCGGACTGGGTGAATCCAGCTTCCCTGCAAAAGCAACGGTTGACCAGGTATATACGCAGATCATTCAGGATCTGACCGATGCGGAAGCTAATCTCCCCGAATCCGGTGCACGTACCATCGCCACCAAAAAAGCCGCACAGGCTCTGCGTGCGAAAGTTGCGTTGTACCGCGGCGACTGGCCCAATGCCATCTCCTATGCAACCACTGTTATCAATTCAAACAATTACTCATTGGTTACGCCCTTTGAGAAACTGATTACCGACAAGCAGAATACCGAATCCATTTTTGAGCTGGATTATTCCAACGTGGATCCCAACGAGCTTTCTGCTTATTTTTATCCCACAACCATGGGAGGCTATTATCGCGTTGGTCCCACTGCAGCCATCACCAGCCTGCTGGAAGATGAAAACGTGGGTGGCGACCGCAGCGTGATGATCGCTTATCATAATGGTGCCGTTTACGGAAACCGCTATCGCAAAGCAACCGGAAATGTGAAGGATGACAACTATGCCATTATCCGTCTGGCTGAAATGTACCTGATTCGTGCCGAAGCCCGTGCCAATCAGGATCAACTGAACGAAGCGCTGGAAGATCTGAATACCATCCGCGAGCGTGCGAATGTGGCGCCCCTGGCCATCGCGAACAAGCAGGATCTGTTACTCGCCATCGAAAACGAGCGCCGCGTGGAATTTGCATTTGAACCGCATCGCTGGTTCGATCTGATCCGCACCGGAAGAGCAGGAGCAGTGCTGGGTGTGACCGATGCGCGGAAATATGTGTTCCCGATTCCGGGCGCAGAAATCCTCGCTAACCCCAACCTCGCTCAGAACGAAGGATACTAATCCTGATCATATCATCCGAAGAGATCTGTTCGAATGGGCAGATCTCTTCCTCTAACCAATTGCCATGTTGAAATCACTTTTTTTGGCCGGAGGGCTGAGTATAGCCTGTATTGCTGAACTGTCTGCGCAGGAAACGGTGAGATCGATTGAATTGGATCAGCAAAACCGCATTGGCAGTATTACAGTTGAAGGGAAGAAAACCCCGCTGCCGCGTCCCCTCCCCCTTTTCACGTACACCGTTAACGGCAAAGAATTCCGGGCCGATCAGTCATCCCCCCTTTCGTTTCGCATTCAGTCCGTCGATACCGTGGCGCCTTATTACCTGACCAGGGTGATTTTCACCAATAACTCCAGGGATACGCTGAGTTTGTCGAACGTCTATCCCCTGCAAAAAGAGGGAAGCGAAGCCTGCATAACGGGACTTGGGAACCATGCTTTATCGAGAACACATCTATTTCTGCCCTCGCGGCAACCGGTGAACGTGATCGTTCCGGATAACGC
>DATCJQ010000543.1:0-3400 GCA_036562745.1 Flavihumibacter sp. | reverse complement strand
GTTCAGATTCAGCAATCAGCCACGGCCTATCTCTACCGGGCGGTTTACAATGAATGCATGAACTATATCAAACACCAGAAAGTCAGATCGGCCTATCAGCAATTTGTACAGGCCAGGGGCAATGGTAACGGAGCATCGGCTGCACAGAAAATCCAGCTGAACGAGTTGCAATGGCACCTGAACAAGGCACTGAACGAATTACCTGAACAATGCAGAACCATTTTCCAGATGAGCCGCTACGAAGAACTGAAATACCAGGAAATCGCCGACCGGCTGGGTATCTCCATCAAGACCGTCGAAAATCAGATGGGCAAAGCTTTGCGCCTGCTGAGGGAAAAACTGAAGGATTTTCTTCCATTATTAATGTTAATACTCCTTGAACTCTGATATGTCCGCCCAATTCAATCATATGACCGATGAACTGCTCGTACGGTTCCTGCTGGGAGAAACCAGTGAAACGGACGCGCGCGGGGTGCTGGACTGGATGGCCGCCAGTAAGGAGAATGAAAAATACTTCGAATCCTTCCGCACCATTTGGGAGGAAGCCGGAGGCATGATGCAGTTTCCCAGGGTGGATGAGAATGCGGCATGGGAAAGGCTGAAGAGCAGGATTGAAATAAGGGAGAAGGGAGAAGGGAGAAAGGGGGAAAAAGGGGACGAAGGATACAAGGGGGACGAAGGATACAAGGGGAACAAAGGATACAAAGGGAACAAAGGATACAAGGGGAACGAGGGGAAGGAAGGATACAAGGCACAAGAGGGTACAATGGATACGAGGGGAACGGGTAAACTGGTATCAATGGGTGACTCGTGGTGGAAGATGGCCGCTGCTTTGCTTGCTATCATTCTCACCGGAACCCTGTCTCTCCTGATTTACCGGCAATGGTTAAATACCGGACAAATAGAACTGGCTGCCAACCTCAACCCCGTGGCACAGACCCTTCCCGACGGGTCGGTGGTGACACTAAACAAAGAATCCGTGCTGAGTTATCCATCGCGATTCAATAAGAAAAAAAGAACGGTGGAACTGAAGGGTGAGGCTTTCTTTGATATCAAACCCAATCGGGAGCAACCTTTCGAAATCCGTGTAAATCGCATAACCGTAACCGTTTTAGGCACCTCCTTCAATATCCGCGAAACGGCTGATGCTACCGAAATCATCGTGGAAACCGGATTGGTGAGAGTGGAGGGCCCGGATCGCTCGGTTGAGCTAAAAGCCGGAGAACGCATTCGTATCGTAGCAGGCCATCCCGATTGGGAAAAGGAAACAGAGTCCGACAAACTTTACCAATATTATCGCAGCCGCTCGTTCCAATGCGATAACACCCCTCTATGGAAACTGGCGAAAGTGCTGAGCGAAGCCTATGATGTGCAAATCGAAATCCCGCAGGAAAGTCTACGCAATATTCCGCTGACTACGGTATTTGAGGACCAGCCGCTGGACGAAATTCTGTCGATCATTGCGCAGACACTGGACATACATGTTCGCAGAGAAGGAACCGTGATTTATCTGGAAGACTGATTTATTCATTAGCAGAATCTAGAATTAAGAAACAGATTGTTCAACACAGACTGATCATCAAAAACAGACTGACTATTCATTAAATCAGAGTGACTATTCAATAAACAGACCGAGTATTCAAAAAAACAGACTGAGTATTCAACCGGAAGCAGGAAGCATGAAAAAGCGAAAGGAAATAGTAAGAAGAATGGCGAATTGCCTGGTGGTGCTGTTGCTTGTGACAATACCGGGAACGGCGCTGCGGGCACAGAGTCTGCTGGACAAATTGGTTTACCTGTCGGCCGAAAGGCAAACGATTCCGGATATACTAGAAATCGTAAGCAATAAGGGAAATTTTTATTTCAGCTATAATTCCTCCATCGTACGCAAAGACAGCCTGGTGAGCATGCCACCGGCCAATCGCGCGGTACGCAATATACTCGAGTTGCTGTTCCCCCACGGCTATGAGTTCAGGGAGAGCGGGCAGTATATCATCATTCGCAGAAAGCCGCTGGAACTGGGTCTGGTGCTGCAGGAATCCGCCAGCAACGACAATCACTATTACGTAAGAGGGTATGTACGCGATAACCAGACGGGTGAAGTGGTGCCGGATGCCACCGTCTATGAGCGTGATCGCCTTATATCAGCCATGACGAACCAGCAGGGATATTTTTCCATGCGGCTCAAGTCCAGATACAACAAAGCATCCATCACGGTGAGCAAGGAATTCTATCGCGACACCACGGTATCCATCCGAACGGGATTCAACCAGGAAATACGCATCACCCTGTCGCCGGTTGACTTAAGCGAAACCAATGTGATCATTCGTCCGGTACACCTGCCTGTACCGGATTCGGTGTACATGGTGGTACCGCAGCTCGACAGCAGCTCCATCCTCTATATCTACAAACGATTTGATTCCCTGCGTGTGCAAAAGACTGCACTGGGGAAATTTCTGCTTTCATCCCGGATCAGGATTCAGAATATCAACCTGAGCAAATTCACGGCCGTGCGTCCGGTGCAGATTTCGTTTACGCCTGGTTTATCTACCAACGGGAAAATGAACGGCCAGGTAATCAACACGTTTTCATTGAATATCCTGGGTGGCTATTCAGGGGGGGTAAAGGGTGCGGAAATTGGGGGACTATTCAACCTCGATAAAAAAGACGTGCAATATGCCCAACTGGCCGGCATCACCAATATTGTGGGAGGCAATCTGACCGGCATTCAGGCAGCCGGTATCCATAACGCCGTATTGGATTCGGTATTGGGTGTGCAACTCGGAGGTGTAACCAATTTCGTGGGCGGATCCTTCGAGGGTGTACAGGCAGCGGGTGTTATCAATTATACCAATCACTCGGTGAAGGGTGCCCAACTGGCAGGAGTAGGCAATGTGAGCGGAAGAGAAATCACAGGTTTGCAGATTGCCGGCGTGTTCAACTATGCCAAAAAGTTGAAAGGCGTGCAGATTGGATTACTGAATATCGCCGACAGTTCCGACGGATACAGCATCGGCCTTATCAATGTGGTATTAAAAGGCTATCATAAGCTGGCACTGTATACCACGGAGATCACCCCCTTTAATGCGGCATTCAAAACCGGTAACCACAAACTCTATAGCATACTGATGGGTGGCGTGCATCCCGATACGGGACGGAGAGTGATCACATTTGGTTATGGCATTGGCACCGAACAAAAACTTAGCAAATCCTTTACCCTGAATTTCGAACTGGGCACAGAATATGTGTACCTGGGCAGTTGGGAATACCTGAACCTGCTGAATCGAGCAACAATGAGTGTGCATTGGAAAATCAGCCGCTACTTTTCCTTGTTTGCCGGCCCGGGTTTCAACGTGCTCTTGAGCGATCAGCAGGAAAAAATAAAGGGCTTTGCCCATCC
>DATCJQ010000542.1:0-6162 GCA_036562745.1 Flavihumibacter sp. | reverse complement strand
ACCCTGCAGGCGGGCTCCGAGTTTTTCCAGTTCCATACTGATTTTATTAATGTACTCAAACTGGTCGGCAATGGTTTTCAATTCTGAGAACCGTTGCCTTGTACTGGTGTCCAATTCTCCTTCCGCCACTTCCTTCAATCGCTGTTCAAGCAATTGTTTCAGCTCCTCGCGGATAACAAAATTCTCTTCAGCACTTACCACACGATGTTCTGCCGGACGTTGCCGCACATAATCCGCCGCCACCTCCAGATGATCCACCGAAGCCTGAATGATGGGTTGAAATTTATCGGAAGCATAGCGCTCGGCCATTTTCCGATAAGAGGCCAGCGTTGCAATATGTGAAGCAAGCATATGATTGTTCACCACCATCTGGTGTATTAACTGCACTTTTTTCTGCTGTCGTTTAGGCTCGTTCAGCATTCGCTGAAATGCATCTGAAAGGTTAGCCAGTTTAACAAATGCGTCCTTGCGGCTCAGCTTGTATTTCTCCATATGAAAAGTTCGTCCGAGAAATATCGAACTCACTCTTTCAAAATAACGGGCATTCGCCAGGATGGCTTCTTCCAGCAGTTCCTGAATCTGCTCGTGCTCCCATTTTGGCGGAATCGCAAAGGAAGCGATAAAGGCGATGGCCGAGCCCGCGAGTGTATCAATCAGCCGATCGCGCAACACCACGGTGAAATCACCCGGCTTCAGATAATGAAAGGCGATGAGTACATATACAGTCATAGCCACCACACTCACGAGATACTTCACCCGAACCATGCTATAGGCCACGATCATTCCCACCACCATTAGTGCAACCAGTACACCATCATCGTGAATCAGCCATAGTAGAATTGCTCCTAATACCGCTCCGGAAAATGTGCCGGCCAGACGTTCGAAGTTTCTTTTTTTGGTGAGACTGTAAGCCGGTTTCAAAATCACCATAATGGTCAGCAGGATCCAGTACCCATGTCCTACCGGAAGAATGGTGCTCAGAAAATAGCCTGCCAGCAGGGAAACGGCCACCCGCACCGAATGACGGAAGATATTCGAATGAATACTCAGGTTATTGAACAGCAGTTTTAGGTTAAAATCCGAAGGCGACACAAACTTGTTATAATCCACTGTTCTCGAAAAAGAGTCACCGATTTTTTTGTCGAAACTGGTATAACGATGAATGGTTTCGATCCGGCCCTGAATATCTTTCACGCTGTTGAGGATATGCCGCAGACTCACAAAACCTTCGATATTACTATCATCCATGGTGGCATTACGAACCTCCACAAAATTGGCTTCGAGGGCACGGAGGGTTTCGGCCAGCCATTCATGGGGCACAGACACTTTTCCCTCCTGTAAGGCCAACCCGATTTTCTCGAGTTCATCCGCCAGCAAGAGGATTTGCTTCTGGAAGGCAGGCAGCAAGCCCGAACTGTCCATCACCTTATGCAACTGCCGGTAATCCTGTTGGGATGTCATGATCCGCTCAAAAAGATCCACACTGTCGAGGAAAATCATCATCAGGATGCGGCTCTTATGCGTGGACTCGCGAACGATATCGCGGGTTTTGAACAGCATTTCACGCACCAGGCTCTGTTTGTTGTGCACCAGCACCTGTTGCTCCAGCACTTCCTTATAGTTCGCATCGTAGTCGATGTCGGGATTATAGAATGCAGCCCGGGCACGCAGGTAATCTCCCATGGAAAGCAGGGAATCGCCCAGTGCCTTTTCAATCAGTTTATAAGGGCGCAACCTGTACAGCAAGAGGCTCATGGTGAGATAAAACATTCCGCCTCCGCTCACCAGCAAAGCGTTTTGCAAAACCTTCCAGGAATCAAGGCCCTCGTCAATACTCAGGATGGTGATCAGCAATCCGGCTGCGCCCACGGCACCGGCACGAACACCATATACACCGATGATGGAACATACAAATCCCATCACGGTTACCAGTACAGCCACCAGCCAGGGATAGGGCAGCACCAACCCGGTAATCAGCGAAGAAAGAAAGATCAGCACCAGCGCGGCCACCATCCCATTCACCCGATGATGAATTGGACCCGTATTATCGGTGATGCTCACGCAAAGTGCACCCAGGGCCAGGGCCAAACCGATATCAAGGCGGCCGAAATAAACGGCCACCAAAAGCGGTACCATCACACCAGCGGTGGTGCGTACCCCCTCTGATACATAATAACTGCTGCTGTATTTTTTATATTCCCGGATATACTCTATCATACAATCCAGGTTAACTCATACCAACAAATGCAGCAATGGCAAAGGACAGAACCGCCAGTATCAGACCATACATAAACACATTGTACGAAATGCGGAGAAAATGATATTTCTTCGCCAGAACCTTACCCAGGTAATAGATGTCTTTTATCATGCTGTCGTATAAGTATTCGCCGTCGTTCAACATTTCTTTCATCGCCCACTCATATTCCTTCAGTTCCATTTTGAAGAAGTTTCCGAAGAAAAGAAGGTTTACTTTTTTCTGACGGATATCCTCTTCGGTAAACACGCCCTTGGTAACATTGGGACGGGTGGCGCGAATCGCAAAGATCACGGCTGCCAGACACACGCCCGCAAGAATCGCCGTAGGCAAAATGAACTGCGGATAATATTGCAGTTTCCCCAGCAAAACCGATACCAGAATCGATAACACAATCGTGTTAACCGATATCATGATATTGGCTTTGGAGTCGGCCATTTGGCTGAGGCTGACATGGTTTTCGCTCATAATGCGAAACATGGTGGCGATACCGCGATCGGTTCTTGCATTGGCAGATTTTCCCTTGTTGTTTTTTTCTGATGAACTGGAAACATGCTGGGAAGATTTAGGTTGCATCGGATTCGACTGCGCTTCTACTTTTGAATCCGGCTCACCGGAATCGGGCACGTTCGTAATCACCCCCACCGGCGTTTCGATATCCGTTCCCCTCGATGCCGCTTCCTTTTCTCTCAACGCACGCAGGTGAGCCTGCTTAACCGGCTCATAGTTCTGCTGCGCATAAGGGGTGAAATATTTATGCATCTGGAGAAAAAGAATATTGGTGCGCCGCCAGGCTTTCTTCCCGATATCCTTGTTGAACACCTGGTTCAATTCCTTTCGTAACAGTTTGCTCGCCTCTTCATAACGCCCCGATCCTAAATGAGCCATATCCGCATCGCAGAGAATTTCTTCCAAACGATTCGAAGGCATCTGCGGCATCGTGGTGGCCAGGATACAGGATTTGACCTTATCCGTAATAGTTGCCTCCAGCCCCTGGTGCTCGCAAAAATCGGATGCGATTTCGGCGCTTAGCTTTTCATGTCCCTCATAACCCCTGCTATACCCGGTATCGTGAAACCAGGCAGCCAGTTTAACCGCCAGAAGATCTTCCTCCGACAGATTCTCCCCGCTGGCAATCTCCTCTACTGCCTGCACCACGCGAAGGGTATGTTGCATATTGTGAAAAACATAGCTTACCGGCACCTGGTTGACAAAAATTTGCTGCACTGCTTCACGGGCTTTATCCAAAATGTCGGCTGGTAATTTCATGCGGTGTATTATTAAACTAAATTAATGTAAATCGAGCATTGAATCTAAAGCACCACTAACTTGCAGGTATGTTTCGATCGAGACGAGCATACCTGATAGTAAGAACATGTTTTCTAATATCAATGGCCGGGTTGTTCTTTTCCTGCAACCGCCTCCAGGGTGTTTGTTTTGCCCCGGCCCTGACTGATTACCCCCAGCAGGCCGCCACCACCCTGGTTCTCAAGAAACCCCTCCGCGAAATTTCAGGCATCATCTACCATAAAGAAGGCGAAATCGCCGCGGTGAACGACGAAGAAGGGAAACTCTTTATCATAGACCTTGCGACGAATAACCTTAAACCGATCCGATTCGGTAAGAAGGGCGATTACGAGGGACTATGCCGCACGCCCGAAGGATACTATGTGCTGAAAAGTAACGGCGACCTTTATCTGCTCGATAGTATCACCGGGAAGCAGCTTGCTCAATTCAAACACAAATTCGGCAAACACTACGATTTCGAAAGCCTTTGTTATGATGCCCGGTTCAACCGCCTGCTCCTGATCTGCAAAGCCTGCGGCAGGGATGAACCCTATACCTATGCCTGGGCTTTTGATCTTGAAAAACACAGCCTGCTTCCCGAACCGGTGCTCACCATCGACTGGCGCGATATCCGCCGCCTCGGCAAAGACGATACGATCGAATTCCAGCCATCCTCCGCAGAGTATCACCCGATAACCGGACAGCTTTTTATCCTGTCCTCTGTCGGCAAAGTGTTGGCCATCTGTGATGCAGATGGTAAGCCCGAATCCGTACACGGCTTGAACCCCGATCTTTTTCCACAGCCGGAGGGATTATGTTTTGCTCCTAACGGTGATCTCTATATCAGTAACGAAGGCCGCCAGGCGAAGGGTACTTTAATGTTTTTTCCCTATCAGCCCAACGGTTCGGCCCGGCTTAATAACGCTAAACAAACCGACGATTCCACCCAACAAGGAAAAAAATAATATCGAATGGTCAGTGCAGTTTATCGATTTATCCTGATGGGAATTTTCCTGAATCTGACCTTTCAAACAAAGGGTCAGAGCGATTCTCTTATTGCAGATATCCTGCTCATCGGTGATGCCGGTGAGCTGACCCAGGGCCGCCAGCCGGTGATGGATGCCATCCGACAAATTACTCAGCAGTCCGGGAAAAAAGCAAGTGCCGCCTTTTTCCTCGGAGATAATATTTACCCCACGGGATTGCCCGCCGCGGGAGATCGCAGATTCTCCAAGGCAAAAGCCATACTCGATACCCAATGGTCTGCCGCGCTGCAGTTCGCACAGCAGGTTTATTTCATTCCGGGTAATCACGATTGGGCCAGGGGGCGCGCGTATGGCCTGGATCAAATTCAGCGCCAGGCGCAGTATATCAATGAACTGGAAAAACAGGGACTTAAATTTCTGCCCGAAAACGGATGTCCGGGTCCGGAAGAAATCGAAATCGCTGAAGAGGTAACCGCCATCGTGATCGATAGCCAATGGTGGCTGCAGCAAAACAATCGCCCGGGCGAAAGCAGCGACTGCGATTGCAAAACTGAAGACGAGGTATTATACCGGCTGAAAGATCTTCTGTATAAAAACCGTAACAAGACCGTCCTCTTTCTTAGCCACCACCCCTTTATTTCTTCGGGTATTCATGGGGGTTATTACCAATTCAAGCAACATATATTTCCATTGACGGAAGTCAACCCGAATCTCTACGTCCCGCTTCCGATTCTCGGTTCTATATACCCGTTAGTACGTGGCGGAATCGGTAATATTCAGGACATCAAACACCCGATTTACAGGAAGATGTCGGCATCCATTGATTCTTTGCTGGCCCAACACCCAGCCTGTATCCGGATTGCGGGGCATGAACACGGACTCCAGTTTATCGAAAAAGGGGGACAACGGTATATCGTAAGCGGGGCAGGATCCAAATACACGCGTCACCGCGAATCAACCGATAACCATATCAGTTTTTCCACTACGGGCTATGTGCGTTTGCAGATTTTTACCGGCGGTCGCTACCGGCTAAGCATCGCGGAAGCCACTGCAGATACGCATCGCAACCTGCTGGAAAAACAATGGGAACACGCGTTTACTGCCTCCGCCGGCACCGTAACTGAAATCCCCACCAGGTGGCCGGATTCGGTTACGCTGGCAGCAGCGCCCTATTTTAAAGCGGGGCCCTTCAAACGCATGCTCTTTGGTAAGAACTATCGCGAAGAATGGACCACTCCCGTTACGGTGCCGGTTATTTCGATAAGCGAATTATCCGGCGGACTCCAACCCACCCGAAGGGGCGGCGGTATGCAGAGCCGGTCGCTACGCCTGGAGGACAGCAGCGGACGCGAGTACGTTCTCCGCAGCATAGAGAAATATCCCGATAAAACCCTGCCGGAAGAATTGCGCCAGACCTTTGTAAAGGACGCGATTGTGGATGGCATTTCCGCCTCCTATCCCTTTGCCGCTCTTTCAGTACCACCACTCCTGCAGGCCGCAGGCATACCACATACCAAACCACGGTTGGTTTATCTGCCCGATGATCCCGCCCTGCAGCAGTATCGCCAGGATTTTGCCAATAAACTGTACCTCTTCGAAGCCCGCGTACCTGAAGAACTTGAAAAAACCCATAGT
>DATCJQ010000541.1:0-7715 GCA_036562745.1 Flavihumibacter sp. | reverse complement strand
TAATTGAGCATGGTTGAAATTCTCTGCTCGGGGTTGTTATAAGCCAGCTCCCGAAGGGTAAGAAATTTGAACCGCAAACGCGATACAAGCAGTTTGCTAAAATTGAAATTAATTTCATAACTGGATTTTAAAATTTGATGAAAATGCGATTTGTGTAAGCGAAGCAGTACGCAGTCTTCATCGGCAATAGCAGACGCAGCATAAGGAAGATCGTCGAATAAGGGAAGTTCCCCAAAACATTCTCCGGCGTCTATCATAACCTGGATAAACTCACGGCCATCCTCATTGATGTTCACCCACCGAACTCTCCCTTCCACCAATTGATAATAGAAACTGGCACAGCTGCCTTCCATAAAAATCAATTCCCCCTTAAGCACTTTTCTGTAGGTAGCACCATAACTGAGAAGGGTATCCTCGGGTATCATGCAATCGTGCTGCATACTATAGATTTTCGGTTACAAAAATATTAGTCGCGCAGGTACAGAGAATTGATAATCATAGGGAAGACGTATGAGTTTATCAGGCGGTGAACTGAGCAACCTCAGAACGGGATATGAGTTTCATCAATTTGCCCCCAATACTGTGCCATTTATGATCAGAATCATAATTCCCGCTTTCACACTCGTCTAACATTGTGTTCTAAACATTTGTTCAATCTAAACTAATCACCATGAAAAAGTTATTCCTGATCGCCGGCATTGCAGCCCTTATTTATGCCTGCGGCAGCGGAACCCAACAGGACGGGAATCAATCGGAACCGGTCAGTGATGGCGCAACATCAACCACCGAAACCGCTGCGAATCCTGATGGGGTGGGCAAATTCAAAGATGTGCAGGTTCCCGAAAAACTGGATGCCGCCATGGCAAAGAAAGGAGAATCTGTGTATGATGTAAAATGTTCCTCCTGCCACAAACTCTCCGACGAGAAACTGGTTGGTCCGGGTTGGAAAGATGTTACCAAAAGGAATACTGCCGCATGGATTATGAATTTCATCACCAATGTGGATGAAATGCTGAATACCGACCCTAAAGCTCAGGCTCAACTGGAAATCTGTCTGGTGCGAATGCCAAACCAGAACCTGACCGATGAAGACGCGCGCAACGTTTATGAATTCATGCGCAAAAATGACGGTGTGCAATAACTGATCCTAAAACCATATACAATGAATCCTTTTTTAAAATTAACCCTTGGAACTGCTACGCTATTTGCTCTGGGCATCCAGGGTTGTAAACCCAAAAACACCGGCTCTGCGGTAAGTGGTGACGCTGCCGTTAAAGCCTACGTACCACCTGGCAAGTATGATGAATTCTACAATTTTGTGTCGGGCGGTTTCAGCGGACAGCTTAGCGTTTATGGCCTTCCGAGCGGACGTTTGTTCCGTGTGATTCCCGTTTTCTCGGTTGACCCTGAAAAAGGCTGGGGCTATTCGGAAGAAACCAAGCCCATGTTGATGACTTCCCATGGATTTGTACCCTGGGACGATTTGCACCACACCGAACTTTCGCAAACCAATGGCGAAATCGATGGCCGCTGGGTCTTCGGGAATGCCAACAATACCCCCCGTGTGGCGCGGGTCGATCTGAAAACTTTCCGTACTGCCGAGATCATAGAGCTGCCGAACAGTGCTGGTAACCACTCCTCTCCCTTCATTACTGAAAACACTGAGTATGTGGTGGCAGGTACCCGTTTCAGCGTACCGGTTGATTATGCAAACGGTGATGTTCCCATCAGCACTTACAAACAAAACTTCAAAGGCACCATCAGCTTCATCAGCGTGGGCAAGGAAGATGGAAAAATGGATATCGCATTCCAGCTTCTGCTCCCGGGTGTAAACTTCGACCTGAGCCATGCCGGTAAAGGTCCGAGTCACGGATGGTTCTTCTTCTCCTGCTATAATAGTGAACAGGCCAACTCCCTGTTGGAAGTGAACGCTTCTCAGAAGGACAAAGACTTTATCCTGGCTGTTAACTGGAAAAAAGCGGAGGAATACCTGAAAGCAGGTAAAGGCAAAAAAGAGAAAGTTCGTTATGCCCGCAATACCTGGAATGAAGAAACTCATTCCGGCAAACATGAAATCCTGGAAGAGGTTACTGTACTGGATGCCGTTGAGCTGAAAGATATCTGCTACCTGATTCCCTGTCCGAAATCTCCGCACGGCTGTGACGTGGATCCGACCGGCGAATACATTGTAGGTTCCGGTAAACTGGCCGCCCTGATTCCTGTATTCTCTTTCACTAAAATGCAGAAAGCAATCGAAGCCAAAGCATACGAAGGTGAATACGAAGGTATCCCGGTAATCAAATACGAAGAAGCGCTGTACGGTGAAGTTGAAAAACCAGGTCTGGGTCCCCTGCACACCGAATTCGACGGCAAGGGAAATGCCTACACTTCTTTCTTTGTGTCTTCCGAAATCGTAAAATGGAATATCAAAGACCTGAAAGTGGTGGACCGCGCGCCGACTTTCTATTCAATCGGACACCTGAGCGTACCTGGTGGTGACACTAAAAAACCGAACGCAAAATATGTGGTGGCTTATAACAAAATCACCAAAGACCGCTACCTGCCAACCGGTCCTGAACTGGCCCAAAGTGCGCAGATCTATGATATCAGTGGAGATAAAATGCAGCTGATTAATGACTTCCCCACTATCGGTGAACCTCACTATGCACAAGCTGCTCCCGCCGAGCTGATCAGCAAAAACTCGGTTAAGATCTTCAAGATCGAGGAAAATAAACATCCTTATGCAGCTAAAGGTGAGAAAGAAAGCAAAGTGGTTCGCGAAGGCAACAAAGTGCATGTATATATCACTGCCATCCGGTCACACTTCTCTCCCGATAATATCGAAGGTGTGAAAGTGGGCGATGAAGTTTACTTCCACGTAACCAACCTCGAACAAGACTGGGACGTTCCCCACGGGTTTGCAGTAAAAGGCGCTAACAATGCCGAACTGCTGATCATGCCGGGTGAAACTCAAACCCTGAAATGGGTACCTGAAAAAACCGGTATTTTCCCGATCTACTGTACTGACTTCTGTAGTGCCCTGCACCAGGAAATGTCGGGATATGTAAGGGTAAGTCCCAAAGGAGCCAATATCCCCATCAGCTTTAGCCTGGGGAAAAACTCTTCCGATCCAACCTCCAAGGAAAACAACAGTAACGCACAGTAAACCGGAAAGGGCAGGTTAAAATGCCTGCCCTTTTTCCTAACACGAGACGTATGAAACCGAGATTACAAGCATCTACCAGAATCATCAGCCTGGTCAGCGCAATTTTACTTGGCATAGTTATTTTTCTCCCTATCTGGCGAATTGACCTTACAGCGCCCCAATATCCCGAGGGACTCTATATGCAGATCTATGCCAACAAACTGGGTGGTGATGTAGATGTGATCAATGGATTGAACCATTATATCGGGATGAACCACATACATGAGAAAGACTTTATTGAATTCAAGGTATTACCTGCCATTATCCTGACTCTTGCAGGATTTGGCATACTAACAGTTATCATTAACCGCAGATGGTTTTACAACACCTGGTTTGGCTGCCTGCTGGCTTTTGGTGTGATCGCCATGATTGATTTTTATCAGTGGCTTTATAACTATGGACATAATCTTGATCCGGCCGCGGCCATTAAAGTACCCGGACAATCCTACCAGCCACCGCTGATTGGCTATAAACAACTGCTGAACTTCGGTGCCTATTCCATGCCCGATTCCGGAGGATGGTTATTTATTGCAGCCGGGGTACTGATGCTGATTGGCCTGGTGATTGAAATCCGGAAAGCGAAAACCGCCGTGAAGAAAACCCTGAGTTCCAGGCCAGCCGGACTGGCAATGTTGCTGATCCCCTTGCTGCTCCTCAACTCCTGTTCCAACGGCCCCAGACCCATACCCTTTGGAAAACAATCCTGCGACCACTGCAAAATGACTTTGATGGATCCGCTGTTCGGAACCGAATTGGTGTCAGACAAGGGGAAGGCCTATTTTTTCGACGACATGAGCTGTCTGGCCGACTATATAAAAACTGCACAACCGGGCAGTTCGGGTGCTTACAAAGTGTATATGACCGACTACCGTAATACCGGTCAGCTGCTCGATCTGGAACAGGCTTTCCTTTACCAGAGCGATGAAATCAGAGGCCCCATGGGCGGCAATACCATTGCTTTCGCCAGCGATGGCGAACGCGATGAGTTTTCCAAAACCAAACCAGGCCGCAGTATTACCTGGAAAGAATTGATAGCACAATGAACCGATTGATTTTTTCATCAGTTGCCCTAATGCCGAATGACAGAGAAAGCCATCCGCAGAGCTTGCCAAAACTGGCGCTGTTGCTGGTGCTGATCTGCATGATTCTTCATCCCTTTGCAATTCGGGCTAATGAACATATCGTGAAGGCCGGAGAGTCGATACAGGCCGCTGTGAACCGATCGAAGGATGGAGATATCATAAGAGTGATGCCGGGCACCTATAAGGAGAAAGGCATTCTGATCAATAAAAAGATTGTTCTCACCGGCGTCAACTACCCGGTGTTGGACGGCGAAAACAAATATGAAATCCTGACTGTAACGGCAGATCATGTGGTGGTGGAAGGGTTTGAAATCATACAATCGGGATACAGCAGCATGGATGAGCTGGCTGCCGTTCGAATCAAACAGGCATCCCATGTAGGCATCCGGAGAAACCGGCTTCGCAATAATTTTTTCGGCATTTATTGCCAGCATGCCGAGCAGACCTATATCGGTGAAAACGAAATCATCAGCAATGGCAAATCGGAACTGGAAGCGGGCAATGGCATCCATGCCTGGAAAAGCGATCGCCTGGTAATTGACCAGAATTTTATCAGTGGACACCGCGACGGCATCTATTTTGAATTTGTAACCAATTCGTACATCAATAACAACCGGAGTCATCGCAATATCCGGTACGGACTGCATTTCATGTTTTCGCATGAAGATATTTACACCAACAACACATTCAGCAATAACGGAGCCGGTGTAGCGGTGATGTATAGCCGAAAAGTGACCATGGTGCGGAATCACTTTATCGACAACTGGGGCAGCGCCGCCTATGGCATTCTGCTCAAGGAAATCTCCGACAGTTATGCTGCCTACAATGAATTCCAGGGCAATACTGCCGCCATTTACATGGAGGGATCAAGTCGCCTTATCATTACCGGCAACAGTTTTTCCCAAAACGGATACGCGATCCGCATTCAGGCTTCCTGTGATAACAATACCATTCGCAAAAACAATTTTGTGGCCAACAGTTTTGATATCGCCACCAATGGCAGTCTGGTATTGAATTCATTCGACGATAATTATTGGGATAAATATGAGGGCTATGACCTGAATAAGGATGGAGTTGGTGATATCCCGTATCGCCCGCTGAGTCTGTTCGCCCTGATTGTTGAACGTAATAACAGTGCCATGATGTTGTTCCGAAGTCCCATGGTCAGCCTGATTGAAAAAGCTGAGAAAGTGTTGCCCGGACTCACTCCGGAACAATTAAAAGATAATTCTCCACGCATGAAACCCTACCGCTATGATAATCGCCACTAATGTTCTGAAAAAATTCGGTCGCCTCGCTGCCCTCGATGGTGTATCCGTAAGTTGCAACAAGGGACAAACCATCGCGTTGATTGGTCCGAATGGATCGGGAAAAACCACATTCATAAAATGCCTGCTGGGTATGGTGATACCAGATAGTGGTTTTATTACCGTAAACAATGAGAATATCCGTAATAACTGGAACTACCGCCGCCATATCGGTTATATGCCGCAGATCAGCCGCTTTCCCGATAATATGACCATTGAGCAGGTGGTGGATATGGTTCGGGATATACGTTACGAACCCCGACAAATTTTCGACGAAGAACTGATGGAAGAGTTCGGATTGCGTCAACTGTATAGCAAACGAATGCGCACCCTTTCCGGAGGAACCCGTCAGAAAGTGAGCGCCTGCCTGGCTTTTCTGTTCAACCCTGATATCCTGATTCTCGACGAGCCTACAGCCGGACTGGATCCCGTTGCCAGCGAGATTTTGAAAAACAAGATCCTTCGTGAAAAAGCAAAGGGCAAATTGATATTGATCACCTCGCATGTATTAAGTGATCTGGATGACCTGGTCACCGAAATCATTTACCTGCAGGATGGCAAGCTGGGCTTTCACCAGTCTGTACCTGAATTGCAGAAGAAAACCGGGGAAGCCAAACTGAATAAAGTAATGGCCCGGATCATGTTGGAAAAAACCGCATCACGATGAAGAAAATAATCAAATACAGCCTGCTCGATATACTACGAAACCGTATTATACTGGCCTACACCGTATTGCTGGCGTTGGTGGCAATCAGTTTATTTATGATGGAAGACAATCCCGCTAAAGCTGTGATGAGCCTGGCGAATATCTGCCTGCTCATCATCCCACTGGTAAGCAGTATTTTCTGTACCATCTATTTGTACAACAGTGCAGAGTTCATAGAGCTACTGGTGGCCCAACCGATCCGGAGGTCGCGCCTGCTCTGGGGAATATATCTCGGCATGGTAACCGCACTTTTAATTGCCGTAATGCTGGGCATTGGTCTGCCCGTACTGATTCTATTCCCCTCTGTATCGGGATTATGCCTTGTATTAACCGGCGCGGCGCTCAGTGTGGTGTTTGCCTCCCTGGCAACCTTATCAGCTGTGCTTACCCGTGATAAGGCAAAAGGGATCGGCCTGACCCTGCTGATGTGGTTTTATTTTACCTTTATTTTCGACGGACTGGTATTGCTGATCCTTTTCCAAATGGCCGATTATCCCCTGGATTCTGCCATGATTGGCATGAGCATGCTGAACCCAATCGATATGGGACGAATCACCATGTTGCTGCAGCTGGATATTTCGGCGATGATGGGATTAACCGGCGCCCTGTTCCAGGATTTCTTCGGGAAGGGATGGGGACTGTTTTTAACCGGTTTTGTGATGCTGATTTGGATGGCGGCCCCCATCCTGCTGGCGGTGAACCGATTTAAAAGAAAGGATTTGTGACCAATAACAATCATTCCAAACCAGAAAAATGAAAAAAGATATTTCAAACCGGAGCGATATAGAACAACTGATCAACGAATTCTATGAACGTGTGAAGAAGAGTGAGCAGATCAGCCACTTCTTTATTACCGACCGGAAAGTCGACTGGTCGCACCACCTGCCCATCATGTACGATTTCTGGGAGAATATCCTTTTTTACACCGGGCAATACAGCGGAAATCCGATGGCGGTGCACAAGGACCTGCATCGCGATGCTCCCCTGTCGAAAGAGGATTTTGCCGAATGGCTGAGGATTTTCAAACAGACGGTGGATGAACTGTTTGAAGGCAATAATGCCGAGCTCATCAAGCAGCGGGCGCAATCCATTGCCCAGGTGATGGAAATGAAAATTGTTCGCGCGGATGGGTTCAACCTTCCTTAGGGCAAAAAAAAGCAGGTAGTAGATACTACCCGCGTTCACACACATGAGAAATAAAGAAAGCGTTTATTGCAACTGCACTTCGTGCAGCGGTCTTTTATTGATCAGTTGCAGCAGCTTGGTCTGCATATTTTCGTTTCTGTAGTTATAACGAAATTCACACTCTTTTATGTGCAGATACAGCGTATTTCTGTTCACCCCTCTGAATTTCATCAGCAGATTGCGGGTCAATCCCCAGAAACCGGAGATTTCATCGCCGTTGGTGGATGTTC
>DATCJQ010000538.1:0-5175 GCA_036562745.1 Flavihumibacter sp. | reverse complement strand
TCCCCTTGTTCCCTTTGTCCCCCTTGTCCCCTTTGTCTCCCTTCTCCCTTCTCCCTTCTCCTACAGCTTAACAAACCTGGCCACCGGCTGATCCGCCCGATCGGTCTTGATAAGGTACTGTCCGGTTTTCAGATTACTGATATCAATAAATACCTGCGAAGAACGGATCGGCACCTGCATAATCGGCTGTCCGGTCATGTTATACACCATCAGCGTTTTTTGATTCAGCACATTGTAGTCGGGAATCTCAACACGCAACTCTTTCTGTGCGGGCACGGGATACACGCCCAGTGCTTTCGGTGTAACGGCCGACTTATTCGGCTTGCCCCAATGAGGGTCGATGATTTCGCCGTCCGTTTGGAGTGCGAGTCCCTCCAGAATAGTTTCCCTTCCGCCGCCGGGCGCAAAACTGGAACGCATTTTAACTTTTTGTCCGAGTGTGAACATGTACATACAGCTGTCATCGGTGAGATCCATATAGTTCATATACATATCACCGTTAGGATCATTGCCGCAGGTAATCTGAATCCCGGAGGGACATCCGCGATTATAGGTTTTCTGTTGCGGGGTATCATCGATACCATCATCGCCGCAATAGGCATCACCCCAGATATGTTTGAGTCCGAGCCAGTGCCCCACCTCATGTACGGCGATCCGGCCGAGTGTGTTCTTTCCCTTTTTATTGGAAGAACCGAAAGCCGTATGATTGATCACCACTCCGTCTACGGAAGGCTTGCTGCCCGGCACGGTGGAATAACCGGAGATACCGTTCACCATATTACCCACCCAGATATTCAGGTAATGCGCGGCCGGCCAGGCATCACTGCCGCCTTTGGAGCTGAATTTGATGCGATCGTCCATCCCGAACATTGCCACCTTACTGTTTACACGTACAATACCGGTGGTGGGTTCGCCGGCAGGATTCACCTTAGCCAGCTCAAAGCGGAGCTCACAATTGGCCACCAGGTGTTTAAAGCGGTCCGGCACCCGGATGAGGTCGGCATTTTTCGCCTGGAAATCGCGGTTCAGCGCTTCGATCTGCGAGTGCACCTGCGCATCGCTCACTGATACATTGGCCGATTGCACGATATGCACCACCACGGGAATGACGATTTCTCCGGCTGGCGGATTTTGTGCCGCCAGCGGTACAACGGGATTATTCGATGAATTTGCCACCGGATTGGCCGACCCAATCATAACAGCACTGTTCGTGGAACCCAAGGTTGTTATGCCGGTGGAATTAGTAAGTAGGTTAGCGGGATTGTTTGCCTGACTGGCAAAAGACTGATAGCTCTCCTGACTACACTCTTTTTGAGCGAACAGCCAGGCAGGCACGAATAAACTGATAAAGAGTACTAGGATCCGTCTCATGAAACAAAGGGTGTTTAAGACGGCCAATCATAGGGATCAACTAGTAATTCATTGGGTAGATTTCTGAAGTACTTATCAGAGGATATTCGGAGAGGAACTGTAAAGCAAGTGCTTTTTTCCTGAAATTCAAAGCTGTGCACCACTTTTTTAGGCAATTTTTCGCCGAATGGAAAGGGCCCGTTTGGTAACTTTGTTCTTATGCTGAAGAAAAATACCCTCCTGGCCTGCGGTTGGGCCTGTTTTATAGCTACCATTCCCGGTGCATGCAATAACGGCACCGGAGATCAGAATACCTCCATGGAAATCCCAGCTTCCTCCATTCCGGCCCCGGCCGTCCTCCAGGTGAATATGGTCAATGCCTTTCCGCATGATCCGAGTTCCTATGTACAGGGACTGGTAATACATGATGGACAACTCTTCGAAGGAACAGGTGGAAAACCCGGGGTTAATAATTATGAGTCGAGGGTATCCAGAATCAATCTGGCCGACGGTAAGGTGTTGAACACGCATAAGCTGGGAAAAGACTATTTCGGCGAGGGGATTACCGTGATGAACAACAAGCTCTACCAGATCACCTGGACCGAGAAAAAGGGCTTTATATATGATCCTGCCACCCTGCAGAAGACGGGTGAGTTCAGTATCAATACCGAGGGATGGGGACTGACGCACGACGGCACTCATCTGATTCTTTCGGATGGATCCAGCAATCTCTATTTCCTGAATCCCGAAACCTTTCAAACGACCCGCATCCTCAGCGTTACCGACCAGTACGGACCGGTTAACAACCTGAACGAGCTGGAATATATCGATGGATTCATCTATGCCAATAAGTGGCAAACCAATTATATCCTCAAGATAAATCCCGATAATGGCCAGGTGGTGGGAAAAGCCGATCTCTCCAATCTGCTCGACAGCAATAAGGCGCAGTATTTCAAGAGCGTGGATTATAACAATGGCGACGCAGTACTGAACGGTATTGCTTACGATGCCGCAACCGGAAAAATCTATATCACCGGTAAGCTATGGCCTGTTCTTTTTGAAGTGAAATTCAATTAGGATCCGATCGTCCCACAAATACTTATTGAAATAGCACTTAGCGATTAAGTACTTATTGATGTACCGCCGTTTTGGCAAATACTTATCAGTAATAGTATGCACTTGTAGATATCTGTAAGCACTTATAGGCCCTTGGAGATGCTTTTAAGAGCTTGCAAATGTTTGTAAGCGTTAATAAGTACTTGTAAGTGCATGCAAGTGCGTGAAAGTTGCATTTAAGTGCTTTTAAAGTGCTTATGAGTACTCTGGGTGTTTCTGAGTGCTTGTATTGCTTTTAAGCGCCTCGGCATGCTTGTAGTTGCTTTTAAGTGCTTCTTCAGAAAGTCGTCAACCATAATTAATTCCCTGCACATCCCTCATAAATTAAATGCTTCCGATTGGATAGGACAGCCCGAATGGCAACGATAAGTATTTGTGAGTGGATATCCGGCAATTAAGCGTTTCAGAACGAATACGCAACCAACTAAATGATTGCGAACGAAGACATACCGATCATACCTTTCATACCGATCATACCGATCAAGCGCTCCTAAGCGAATGAGTACGAATAAAGCACTTTTAAACGAATGATTACGGTTCAAGTGTTTTCAAATGAATCTGCCAGGAGAAGCGTTTACAAAGGGATAATTCAGGTTAAGCGCTTTCAAATGTATATTTCTGGATAAGCACTTTCAAATATTTTTATTGGGATAAGCGTTTTTGAACGTTTACGCCTGGTGAAGTGCTTTCAAATGTTTACGCCAGGATAAGCATTTTCGAATGCATTCATTGGGAAAAGCATCTTTGAACGTTTACGCCTGATCAAGTGCTTTGAACTATCTATACCAGGATAAGCGCATTCAATTATTTACACAAGATCAAGCGCTATTATTCGTTTAAACAAAGATTAAGTGTTTTCAAACGATAAAGCGACGATTAAGCACTTAAAACTAAAGCGCGTCTCAATAAGCAATTAAGGAAAATGAGAAGCGATTTAAGCGCTTCGCTTTCGGATTACGTAGATCAATGAGCTGGCTCTCTCCTTGTCCTTAATGGCTTTCCAGTTTGATTTCAGTCCCTGCCAAAATGCAGAAACTATTCCTCCGCCTTGGGGGCGGTAGGACTCGCTCAGCATACTTACATAGAAACTGTCGAACCACATAGGCCGGGTTTCCACCACTTCGAGTCCATGTGCCTGCATTAAAATACGCATCGATTTGGGAGAAAAATGATAGAGATGGCGGGGTACATCATAGGCGGCCCAGTAGGTCTGGTAGTGTGCCGCATCGCCGGAACTGTAGTTCGGAACCGCCACAATCAATTTGCCTTCCTGTTTTAACAACTTGCTGATCGTATCGAGATACTCATCCAGTGAATGCACGTGCTCGAGTACGTGCCAGAGGGTGATAGCATCGTATTTGGCGGAATCCAGTTTGAACAATGCATCAGACTCCAGTAATACCAGCTGATGTTTGGCCTTGGCGATCTTGCGCGCCCCGGCATCAGGTTCGAGTCCGGTTACCTGCCAGCCCGCTTTTTTCATGGTATGCAGAAAGGCCCCGGTACCGGCTCCGATATCAAGCAGATTCCCCGTTTTTCTTCTGGTAACGCGTATCACTAACCGAAGTTTCGACACAAGCGTAAAGCTTCGCACCCAATGGTATAAGACGGAGATCAGTCCCTTACGGGTATCTGTATGCGAAATATAGGCGTCGGAAGCATAATAGCGACCAATTGATGCCTGATCGGGAACATCCTGGGTGAAACGGAGACTACAATCGGCACATTCCCAAACGGCAAACGCTTCCTTTGAAACGGAATGATCGGGAATGATCAGCACTTTTTCCAACCGGTTTTGTTTGCAAACCGGACAATTATGATGATGAACTGCAGACATGATTAACGATTAATCGTTTTGCTGGTCGGAGGCATGGAATAGGCCGGCACCCCCTGCTGATTGCCGCTGGACCGGCTTCCCGCATCCTGACGGTAATAATGCAATACGGCAAAACTTATGGCGATGGCTGCGATTATCAGCGCATAAATCCACCAGGATTCCCTCTCCACATGCACGCCCGCTTCTGCCTGTTCCGTGATGGCGGTATTGGTGGTTTCGACATCGCCGATCAGAACGGTATGCTCTGACTGTTCGCGGATGATACGATTCGCCAGCACAGGCTGCGCCGGCTCAAAGGGAGGATGAGCGGTCTCGAAGAAAATCTCCCCCTTCTCGTCGGCCCGGAATGCTCCCAGTCCCGGCCATTCAGCCAGCTCGTTGGACCGGATCTTCGAACGCAGAGAATAGGCGAACTCGTTATACCATTTGATGGCCTCAAAATCGGGAACGCCCAATTGCTGGGCCAGGTAACCAAAGAGATCCTTGTCCGGCGCATCAAAATACTGATCGAACCGGAACCGGTACATGGGCGCAAGGATCCTGGCATTTACGAAATCTGTACGGGCAGGCAGCCGCTCCATGTGGAGTGTGCCCAGTCCGGGAATGCTTATCCGCTTATGCTGGTACAAATAACTATTTAAGACATCCATTTTTTCCATACAGTTTCCAACCGGACAAAAAACCGAATTTTAACCGACCCGTCAAAATTAGTTTTTCCTGGCGGCTGAGGACTGGCCAAAACGGAAGACAATTCCGCCCAATAGGTTGAACCCATATACCTGGTACTGGTTCCAACGTTCGTAGCGGTTATTGAAGATATTATTCATCTGCAGCCAAAGGTCGATAGACCTGGTTACGGAGAATTCAACACC
>DATCJQ010000532.1:0-3468 GCA_036562745.1 Flavihumibacter sp. | reverse complement strand
GTTTTGTATGGTTATTTATAGGCGATGCAGTCGATTTCCACCAGGGAATCTCCGGGCACGCCGCCTTTTGCAACGGCCACGGTTGTACGAACCGGCGGATTCTTACCAAAACGTCCCTGATACACTTCATTCATGGCCTTGTAATCGGCTATATCATTCAGATACACGTTCACCTTTAACACCTTTTCCATGGACGATCCGGCTTTAATCAGTTCCTTCTCCAGTTCCTTCAGTACATGATCGGTATGGGCTTTTACATCCCCGTCGAAATGCGCTCCCTTTCCCGCGATAAACACCAGTCCGTTATAAGTGGTGGATCCCGAAAACAGTGGCACACCCTGAAAATCGGTAACATTATTTACCTCTTTTTCGGGATTGGTTTTTTCAGCCGCTCTGGCTGCCGCGGAAATGCCCGTAATGCCCAGGAGGGATGCAAACATGGATTTCAATACTGATCTTCTTTGTGTAGACATATGAAGAGTTTTTCAGGTTATACTTATTATTTAGATTCTTTTTATAATGTTAGGTTGGCGCCGGCTGCTGCCGCCGGCTGCGCATCACTTCTTCGCGCCTGCTCTGCCCCTGAACTCACGCCCGGGAAATTCCACCCTGAAGCTCTCGATATTCCCCTGATCCTGCATGGTCACATAGGCCGTTCGGCCATCCGGACCGCCAAAAGCAATATTGGTCGGACGTTTGCCAATGAGTTTTATCTCGTCGAGCTGGGTGCCGTCCGGCGCAAGAATCACCACGGTTCCCTTTCCGAAACGGGTTACATAGAGGTTCCCTTTCTGATCGCAACGCATACCATCCATTCCATGGTCGGGAAACTCGAAGAACAATTGCTTATTACTCACGCTTCCATCGGGCGCCAGGTCGTATACCCAAATCCGCCGCTGCACCGATTCGTTTACATATAACCGTTTGTTATCCGGACTCACTTCCACCCCGTTCGCTGTTCCCAGTGTATCCAGCAAATGCGTGCTTCCATTGGGATCAATGCGCCAGAGCTGCCCTTTACCCTCCTTCCAGTTGGGATCACTTGCATATACCCGGTCCTCATTATCGATGGCCAGATCATTGGGCTGATTCATCCGCGGCTCGTGCGCCAGCACCTTCATTTTTTTCGTCGCAGGATCCACCATCCACACATTATGCCCGGTATAGTCGGCCAGCAACATCTTACCCTTGCTGTTAAAACGAATACCGTTGGCAATACTGCCCTCAGGTAATTCCAGCCATACCGAGGCCTGGCCATCGGGACTCACCCTTCCGATCGTTCCCTGTCTCTCATAATTCACTGCATACAGAAAACCACGGGCATCCACCGCCGGACCCTCCACACCACTGGTGAACGAATTCACGGGTGTGAGCACGGTGGATACATGCAGTTTCTCCGGCGCCTGTGCACAGAGTTCTCCCGTTCCGGCCGCCAAAGTCAGCACAAAAACAATTCCTGATAATCCATTCTTCATAGCAATAATTTGCCGGGGGCATTGCCCATTATACAGAGTGGTTTTTCCCCGATGTCCCCTAGTATCTTCAAAAATTTGTTTTCCGTAATTCGCCGGCGCTGTTCAGCTGCCAGCTGTTTTCCCTATCCCTGACCTCTAGTATAAATCCATTTTGTTGGGGTTCCATTTTTATCGTGTAAGGCTCATCAAACCGAACAGAGGGATAGGCATCTTTCAACACCTTCAATGATCCGGCGAATTGCTGCTTTTTCAACCGGTAATCCATCTGAAGATAATAATATTTCCACAGCAGGCGATGCTGTTCCTGCTCCCGGGTCGTAACGGGGGGATGCCGCTCCGCCTCTTCCACAAACCCAAGGATTCCCCAACGTTCCGGCATATGCAGGTCTACCCTGCCCTGGGGCGACCACACAAAATACTGAGGCTGGTTCGGGCGACCACCCGACCCTTTGATCTTCTGATATTTTCCATTCTCCACTTCCAGCTCCCAGCTCACCTGCGAAAAATTGACCCGCCAGGTCTGCCCATTCAGGCGGGTGGATGGCATCAATGCTTTTAATTCCGCCAGGGGGATGGCCATCTCCACATCCCAACCCTCATCCCGATCTGCCGGTTGATTCAGCGTGCCTCTTAATCGAACGGCTTTCTTCAGTCCGGGTATATCGAATCCGGAATTGCTTTTTCCTCCGTTCCGATAGGCCTTCTCCATCGTCAGCTCCCAGATAGTTTCATAGGCATTGATCTGCAATTCGAGATAATTGTACATATCCCCATCGGGATCGATAAAGATCTCCAGTGCATGATCCATAAATACAGTAACATCGTGATCCTTCAATGTGGCCCAGAGATGTGCTTCCTCGAGTTGCGCGAAGAGATAGAGATATTCATCATCCCAGCAAAGCTTAACCGACGAATTCCGCTGTGGGGCGCCGGCTGCTCCCTGAATCTCTACCAGCGGGCCGATCGCAGGTACGCGCGACCATATGGCCTCATCCGCCTTCCCATCAATCTGCATTTTCTCACGGGTACGAATTGCCTGATACTGCGGTGGGATACGAAGCAAAGGCTCCAGCAAAGCATCCGTAGGTTCCTTTCCTCCGAAATAATCGGCCCGTTGCGCAACTACCGGCACAGAATAACCGAAAGCAACCGACAAAGCCATCGTTTTAATTATACGCATCCAGTTCTTCATAGCATTTCCTGTAACCCCTTTAGCTTTAACCCAAAATTCTATTTCGAGTAAGATAACACAATTGGCCTGGCTATCCCGTTCAGATCATAAACTATTCTTCCCGCGCGGATGGTCAGTTCCGCCACGAACTTTTGACTGGATGTGATTTTGGTTCCGGTACGATCCCAGAAGCCCCAATTGCCCCGGGCCAGGTTCAGGATGGCGATATCCGCTTCGGCACCCACGGTCAGGTGCCCCAGCTCCGGGCGTTTGATTGCCTGCGCCGGCGCCCAGGTGGCAGCTTTGATTACGGCGCCCAGGTCCATACCCATGGCCAGAAAGGTCGACATCACGTTCAGCTGATCCTTCATTGCGCTGTTCATGCTGCCTGTGTGCAAATCGGTACTGATGGTATTCGGAAAGAATCCCGCCTTAATGGCCGGTAATGCCTGCGAAAACGCGAAACTCGCACCACCATAGCCCACGTCAAATATGATCCCCCTTTCCTGCGCTTTTTTCACAAAAGGCTTGAGCTGACGCGTTGCGGGATCTACGATCGGCTCGCGACGGTTCAGTTCGGTAAATGCATGGGTATAGATATCACCCGGACGCAGATGATTGAAATAAAGTTCTTCGATTGACAAAGGAGGATGATCGCCACCGCCGAAATCGATGATTACCGGTTTATTGGTGATGCGACCCGCTTCCACGGCGCGATCCACCGGAATCCATTCCGCCGGCTCAAAGTGAGCCACCTTAAATCCAACGATCAGGTGGTCGTATTGCTTCGCCACCATGGCCGCCAAACGGGCATCCATATCC
>DATCJQ010000531.1:0-3215 GCA_036562745.1 Flavihumibacter sp. | reverse complement strand
GGTTAAAGGCCTGGTCGACGGGCCAGTTATATCTGATTGTGTAGAGTTTGCCGGTGCTGTCCACCTCCAGCGAATAATTGAGGCGGTTGAATTTCTCATCGGCCAGAATCAGTTTGGAGCTATCAAAACTCTTGAGCGAATCCGGAAACGTAAGCACCAGTGGTTTCAACACATCCTGAACACCGCTTTCGAGACTCACACCGAAACGCAGCCGTTTATCCTGTTCCTCATCTTTATCGCGGCGACGTGTGGTGGGCGCGGTGGATTTCTTTACCGGCGGCTTGGGGGGCTCGGGCTCGGAATACGCATAAAGCTGGATCGGTTCGTTTTCCTTCTCACTCAGAACAATTGGTTCATCGTGAAACGCAAACAACTGCGTAGGCGACAGGTATTGCGGCATTCCACCTTCATTTTTCAGGGCGAAAAGCGAATAGGTTCCCGGCGCCAGATTGATAAACAGGAAATTTCCGGCACTGTCCACCCGCGTGTAATAACGGGGCTTCTCCTTTACCACGGCAGAATCATCCAGATTGCGATGCAGCATCACAATCATGGTGGAATCGTGTTTGCCGGTTTCGGCCAGGATCACATTCCCCGAGAGCTGCAACGAATCGAGATAATCGCCGGTTGAAAAGGTATACGTGAAATTGGTCAGCGGGTTGTTTTCATTCACATCGCGGATCGCTTTCCCGAAATTATAGGTATAGGTGGTATTCGGCTCCAGCGTGTCTTTGATCCGCACGGTAACGGTACGCAGTCGCGCTTCCACAATGGGATTCACTTTCGGGGTGGGACTGATCAGCAGATTTTCCTGGATTTTGTCGATGGTAACGTACTCATTAAAATTGAAAACAATACGTTGCCCTTTGAATTGCAGGGTCGAATCCTTGGGTTGAACGCTCACCAGCAGGGGAGGCAGGGTATCTTTGGGACCCCCGAGCGGCGGAACGATATTCGCACAACCTTCCAGCAAACTGATCAGCACAACCAGGCTCAGGAACAGCACGAGGCCGTACCCGGCACTGAACCGGTGAATCTTATGGCGAAAATTGGATCCGTGCATAGGTTTTACCCGGCTGATTAACCCGGCATGCGGGCGATGTATTTTTCGATTTGTTTGATCTGATCAACGATTTGCGGAGTAGTTGGTTTCAGGGCCTTGGCCTTACGGAAAAAATCCTTGGCGGCCCGGAACTCGCGCTTGGTCATCATGATAGAACACATCTGCAGGTAAGCAGCCGATTCGTTTTCCTTGTCGGGCAGTCCCTTGCGGATGGCCGAACGGATATAGTTTTCGCCCGCTTTCAGGTCGTTTTTCTGCAGGGCAATCATTCCCATTTGCAGCAGGCTGGCGCCTTCGGCTTCCTTCATCGGCATACCGAGATCCAGGCCCTTCTTCATCATTTTCTCCGCGCCGTCGTAATCCTGGTTCATCATGGCGATATTACCTTTCAGGGTGTAATACACCGAGCGGATGGGCTTGTACAACAGATTAGGATACTTAACCTGATCGAGAATTTTGGCAGCCCCTTCCATGTCACCGGCTTCCATATATTCCTGGATCAGGCGCATCGGACCAAAGAAGAAATGGCCGAAAATCAGCACCGCACCCACCAGATAGGCCACAAAAGCAGGCCAGAATCCCGCAAAAATATTGGTGGTGATGGCGATGGCCAGGAACAGGATACCCAGTAATAATCTGTAACGTATGATAAAATTGTAAAACTTCATAGTGCTTAAAAATGGAGGGCGAAGTTACGAAAATACTGCACCCGACGGGCACCCGACGGGTACCCGACGGGTGCCCGTCGGGTGAATTCGGAAAAATTTAGAAATCATCGTTGATTTCGATCCAGTAACCGTCGGGGTCTTTAAGATAGGTCTGGCGGATGCCATCCACCCGTTTGGTAACGGTAAAGGGCTGTCCCGCCCAGTCTTCGTAGTGGATTCCCTTCGCTTTCAGCTTCTCCAGCAATTTGTCCATTTTACCGGTGGAAAAGCAGAGATGGATGTTCTTTTCCGGCTCGGGTGGCGTGGTTCTGCCCGATATCAGGTGCAAATGGGCGTTTTCACTCACACTGAACCAGGTGTGGCGGCCGTCGTGAAAGGGTTCGGGAATGGTATCCAGACCGATAATATCGCGGTAAAAAGCGGTGCTTACTTCGAGGTCGGTAACATAAATGGCAATATGATTGAGTCGGATCTGCATGGATGATTTGGTTTGGGATGAATTATCTGAGGTCGCTGATTCACTTGCGGATGCCTGCTTGGCGTGGTCGCTGCGGGTGCCGGAACTGTTGCTGCCGCTACTCTTAGCGGAGCTCGACTCTCCGCAGGCGGCGATCAGCAGAATCCCCGCCAGCAGACCTTGGTTCAGGATTCGGGTTAAGCCTTTATTTCGGTTCATGCTTACTGTTTTTGCGATCGTGGATGTTTGATTTCGACCCGGAAGCTAGCTAATTAATCGGTTGCATAAAACCGCAAAACCATTATTTTTGCCAGCCCGGAATCAATTCATTCCGCCGGTCCCGTAGTTCAATGGATAGAATAGGAGTTTCCTAAACTCTAGATACAGGTTCGATTCCTGTCGGGACTACCACAAAAAAGCAGGACCAAATTTCTTCAGTCCTGCATTTGATTATTCACGGTTCTTCATCAATTTTTGCGTGGTATCGATTTAAATCTTTTCTCAGCTTTAAATCTTTTCTCAGCGTGGTATCGATTTAAGTCTTTTATGATGGAGTAAATAGGAACCGATTACGAGTGCGAGTGCGATAATAGGAATGATGATGCTGGCAAACGATTGACGCACCACCAGCAACGAATAAATAGCAGCAATCACATCAAATGTAAGTCCGGCATATGCCACTCTTTCAGTTTTGGTGAACCCGGAGTAAATATGGCAATCAGGGCTAATATTTTGGTAATGCTCATAAAAAGCAGCATGTAGGCGGGATAGCCCAGGGATGTTAATACTTCAACTTGTGCCGGACTCCCCGTCAGGGCAACCACCGCGCCGATTCCAAACATCGGTATCAGCAATACCGTGAGGATCCAATAAGTAATCGTAATCTTTTTCATAGCTATTTGGGTTGAAAATTGATCATCCAGTTAATACCGTATCTGTCGGTAAACTCTCCGAAATACGCCCCGAAAAACATATCGGCCATTGGCATCGATACATTGCCGTGTTCCGAGAGTTCATTAAATAATCT
>DATCJQ010000525.1:0-5717 GCA_036562745.1 Flavihumibacter sp. | reverse complement strand
GCAAACGCTCGAAATCGGCCCAATTGTCGACGCGTGTGATATGCTCATCGCGATACGCTTTGGCGCGGTTGAACAGATTTTGCTGAATATCGGCCAGCAGTTGCTCGATCTGGTCGGCCAGATTGTCGAGGGAAAGGGACTGTTTCTCCTTGGTATCTCGACGGGCCACTTCAGCCACATTGTTTTCGAGGTCGCGGACGCCCAGGGCAATACGAACGGGTACACCCTTCATTTCATATTCGGCGAATTTCCAACCCGGACGGGCATTATCGCTGTCGTCGTACTTAACGGTGATGCCTTTGGCTTTCAGTTCCTTCATGATCTGGTCCACTTTCTCGCCAATTTTTGCTTTCTGGTCATCGCCCTTATAAATCGGAACGATCACCACCTGCAGGGGGGCGATTTTGGGGGGAAGAACCAGACCCTGATCATCACTATGCGCCATCACGAGCGCTCCGATCAGACGGGTACTTACTCCCCAGCTGGTTGCCCAAACATATTCGAGTTTATTCTCTTTGGTAAGGAATTTTACGTCAAAGGCTTTGGCAAAGTTTTGTCCCAGGAAATGGGAGGTTCCTGCCTGGAGCGCCTTGCCATCCTGCATCAGTGCTTCGATACAATAGGTGTCCTCGGCGCCGGCAAAGCGTTCAGATTCCGTTTTCACACCGCGAACCACGGGCACGGCCATGTATTCCTCCACAAACTGGGCGTACACGTCCAGCATTTTGCGGGCTTCCTCCACAGCTTCGTCTTTGGTGGCATGGGCGGTATGACCTTCCTGCCAGAGGAACTCGGCAGTGCGGAGGAAAAGACGGGTTCTCATTTCCCAGCGCACCACGTTGGCCCACTGGTTAATCAGCAGGGGCAGATCGCGGTAACTTTGAATCCAGTCTTTATAGGTGTTCCAGATAATGGTTTCGGATGTGGGGCGAACAATCAGTTCCTCCTCGAGACGGGCTTCCGGGTCCACCACCACACCACCGCCATTGGGGTCGTTTTTCAACCGGTAGTGGGTAACCACGGCACATTCTTTGGCAAACCCTTCCACGTGGGCCGCTTCTTTGGAAAGAAAACTTTTCGGAATAAATAAGGGGAAATATGCATTAACATGACCTGTCTCCTTAAACATGCGATCCAGCTGGTCGCGCATGTTCTCCCAGAGGGTAAATCCGTAGGGTTTGATCACCATACAGCCCCGTACTGCGGAATAGTCGGCAAGGCCGCCCTTGAGAACTAAATCGTTATACCACTGGCTGTAATCGGTTTCCCTGCTGGTTATTTCTTTACTCATTCTAACTGATTGGGTTTTAACATATATCTTGCAACGAATAATCGTTTTTGCGTGTCTTATTCGTACATTAGTAATGCGAACGCAAAAGTAATTTTTTAACTCATTAATCGCTGAGACATGAACCTCAAATTTTCATCCCTTATTGTGGGCGCTGCCGTGCTTGCACTCAGCAGCTGCTCGTCGGTATACAAATCCGGGCAAACGCCGGATGATGTGTACTATTCGCCCGGAACTACCGGGGCTGCCTATGCTTCCAGCGATGATGAGGGCGGGCAGGAATACCTGTCGACCAATAACCGTCGCCGGTATAACGACCGCAACCTGGATCCGAACTACGCAGATGATCAATATATGCGCCTGGCAATTGCCTCCGGCAGAAGGCCGATTTTCTTCGACGATTTCGCGATGATGAATCCCTACTACCGGAACAACGCCTATTTCAACAGCTGGATGGTTTGGAACAGTCCCTTCTACACCCCGTGGAACTCCATGTACATGTGGAACAGTTTCTATAACCCATACTGGGGTATCGGAAACGGTTACTATGGTGGTGGCTTCGGCTGGGGCTGGTCACCCGGATGGGGAACCGGTTGGGGTCACTGGGCAGGTGGCGGTTACGGCTATATCGGCAAGCCCAATTTTTATGTGGCACCCCGCCCGAGTCGCCCGGCTTCCACTTATGGCATGAACAGCTACATGAACACCAATTCCAACCGGAATGGTTATCGCCCGAACGGAAGTTATTACGGCAACTATAACAACCGTAACAACTACAATAACAACCGGGCTATCAATAATTCGAACCGGAATATTTTCAACAACAGCCGTCCGAGTTCCAACAGCTCGATTGACCGTCCGACCCGCTCCTATACTCCTTCTTCGAGTTCGGGAAGCAGCAACCGGGGTAGTTCCGGTGGCGGTGGCGGTGTAAGCCGTCCGGTACGTACAGGTAATTAATAATCTGACAAAGGATAACGGAGGAAACAACCAGGCTAACGCATTTGTTTCCTCCGTTTTTTTTAGGATTAGGTCTAACAGTAAAAAGCAGTGCAGATGCGGAAAAAACTTCTTCTGGCAGTATTCAGTTTTTCGACAGCGATTGGTTTTTCACAGGTTCCTGAGGATGCTTTGCGTCTATCCTGGCTCAATCCGGGTGGTACAGCCCGTAACCAGGCTTTAGGCGGTGCGATGGGCGCTTTGGGAGGCGATATCACATCCAATTTCACAAACCCCGCGGGTATCGGTGTATATCGTACCAGCGAAGTGGTGCTCACACCCGGGTTCAACTTTTTCAATACCGACGGTTCTTTTCGCGGTACCAAAGCCAGCCAGAGCAGTAATAATATGTTTATCGGTACCAGTGGATTTGTATTCGGACTGCCCTCCGATCCCAGAAAAAGAAACCAAAGCAGTACAACCTTCAGTTTTGCGGTGAATCGTACCGGAGATTTCAATCAGAAAGTGCTTTACCGCGGACAAAACGATTTCAGTTCATTTTCTGAAGCCTATGCAGGGGAAATCGCCAGTTCTGGACTTAGCCTCGAGCAGGCGCTGAACTCCAACAGCATTTCTTTCCCCGCAAGGATGGGCCTATATACTTATCTCGTCGACACGCTTACCACTCCCGGCTTTGGGACCGAAGTGGTGGGCTCGCCCCTGCGCTATGCGTTTGAACGCGACACTGCCTTCCTGCTAAACCAGGAAAATTATATCGAAACCAGCGGCGGCATCAACGAACTCGCATTCAGTTTTGCCGGCTCTTCCCGGCAAAAGATCTACTGGGGCGTGAGCCTGGGTATTCCCATCATGAACTATGAAAAGCGGGTGACTTACACCGAATCAGATGCCACCAACAATACCCGCAATTATTTCAACGAAGCCGTGCTGCGCGAGCGATTCACCAGCAAGGGCGTGGGACTGAATCTGAAACTGGGCATGCTTTTCCGCCCGATCGAATCCGTTCGACTGGGTGCAGCGGTGCATACACCTACTCTCTACGGCATCAAGGAAACATACGATGCTGATCTATATGCCGATCTTGAAAACTACAATACACCGTCTACCGTAAATGTACAAACGCTGAACGATGGATTTATTCCTGAGTATCGTTATGATCTGACTTCACCCTGGAAATTCCTGGTGAGTGGAGCTTATGTGTTTGGTGAAGTGGCCGATGTAACAAAACAACTCGGATTCATTACCGCCGATGTTGAATACGTAACGCATTCTTCCAGCCGTTTCCGTGATTCGGAACTCGATGGCTCCGGAAGCAGTGCCTATTTCAATTCCGTAAACAATGTGATCCGAAATATCTACAAGGGTACGGTGAATGTAAAACTGGGTGGCGAATTGAAGTTCAATACCATCATGGCCAGGGCCGGGTTCAGCTATTATGGCAATCCGTATCGCGATAGTGAACTTGACGGAAAGCGAATGTTCATTAGCGGGGGTGTTGGATATCGCAACCGTGGATTCTTCGTGGACCTCACCTATGTCCACCGCATCAGCGAAGATGTAAATTTCCCTTATCGCTTATCGGATAAGGCCAATACATTCGCCAGCCTAAACGGAGGTGGCGGCAATGTGGTTGCAACTGTGGGTTTCAAATTTTAATAAAAGAAGGCTGAATCAGCCGATTGATTGGTGAATGGAAAAGGCCGGCCGCTGAAATGCAGCGACCGGCCTTTTGATTATTTTATTTTCTCACCGATATAGTGTGTCATGCCCTCCAAATCACCCGGATGAAACCAGCTGATTTCGGCATCTTTCCGGAACCAGGTCATCTGGCGTTTGGCGTATTGACGCGTATGCTGTTTGATTTTTTCAACGGCCTGTTCCAGGCTGTCATTACCCTCGAGATATTCGAAAAGCTCTGCATAGCCCACCGTCTTTAATGCGGTTATTGCATGGCGCGATAATTCCTGCGACTGCAGCAATTCAGCCAGCTGCTTTACTTCATCGAGTAAGCCTTCCGCCATCATCTGGTCCACCCGCGCATCGATGCGGGCCACCAATTCCGGCCGGGGCAGTTCCAGTCCGATTTTGATGGACTCAAACGGTTGCCGGGCTTTTACACCACGCTGAAAACTTCGTATACTGGTTCCCGTTGCCATCACCACTTCCAGCGCGCGCATTAAACGTTGCGGATTCTGTAACTCGCCGGTTTTGTAGTACAGCGGATCCTTCTCCTTCACCTGTTGCTGCAACCATTCAAGGCCAAAGGCTTCATATTGCCGGAGGATGGATGTGCGGATGGCGGGATCCACTTCCGGCATTGCATCCAGTCCCTCTGTCAGCGCGCGGATATACAGACCCGTGCCCCCCACTACCACCGCAGTGTTATGCTGTTGAAAAACGGATCTAAGGCAGGACAATGCATAGTCGGCATACTCTGCCGCATTCAACTCATGCAAAATGGAATGGGATGCGATAAAATGATGGGGAACGGCGTGTAGTTCTTGCTGCGAAGGGCGTGCAACACCGATGGACAATTCCTGGTAACATTGCCGGGAATCGGCCGAGACAATTTCCGTGCCCAGCCATTTCGCCAGTTGGATAGCAACGGCTGTTTTACCAACTGCCGTGGGACCGGCAACGATTATACTAAAATTCTTCTTCACCGCTTTCCTCATCCGAACCGAACTCGTCTTCAGATCCGTCATCTTCCCCTTCGGTACCAAAACCTTCTGCGCCGGTTTGCAGATCGTATTTTTCTTCCATCTCGGCCAGTTTATCGCCTACCAGACCCTTGGTACCGTATTGAGATGGCGCAATTCCCTCTACCCTTACGATAGCAGGATATTCGAGTTTGGGATTTTCCTCTTTTGATACATTGATCAGTTCCACCAGAAAACTCCATCCTTTAACGAAATCATAGACATAAATGAATTTCTGGTTGGGATCGAAGATTTCTGATCCGATTGAGGTATCGGCCATCAACAGCGGCTCCACCACATAGGATTTGTCGTATTTCTCGAGTGTGATTTCGCGACCCCGCTGCCAGCTGTCGTTGCTGCGATAGAAGGTTGCGGCGTGCTTGGTATCAAACTCGTAGGCTTTCAGGATAGCCTTGTGCAGGTCCAGAAAACTTTGTTTGTGTTTGATAGCAATATCGCGATAGACGGAGTCATCTTCTTCGTAATACACTCTGAACTTCAAAATAGCCATAATGGGGTCAGCTGTTGATTTCGGCCGTAAAATAGCATCTTTTATTGAGAAACGGCTAACACCCCTTACTTAGAATCGGGCACCTCTCCGCTTTGTGGATAAATATTGAGCTCCTTCGCCTTTTCGAGCATCAGCGCATAGGCCGCTTCGTAATTGTTCTCGATTTCCCCATCCAATATGGCTTCGCGAATGGCATTTTTGATATCGCCCACGATACGTCCCGGGGGCAGATTAAAGGTTTGCATGATGAGTTCACCAG
>DATCJQ010000518.1:0-5565 GCA_036562745.1 Flavihumibacter sp. | reverse complement strand
GTTCAGGTCTTTCCCGTTTTCCATATAATACATGGCGGCCTGGAAATAAGGAAAATTGTTCCCCTTCTTCAGGTCCTCAATCTGGGCCATCACTTTCGCATCGATATTTGCTTTGATCGGAACGGTCACCACCGTCTGATCCCACAGAATGCTCAGTTCCATACTGGTGCCCTGAACTTTGTCAAACACTATCATGAAACTTTCAATCGGGAAGGGCAGTGTCTGCGGCTTCACTTTTACGCGGGCAACGTCCTGATCCTGTTTGTAGGCAGCGGGACTGGTAACATCGAGTTGTTTGGTCAGAATAATTGTCCACTCATTGGCATCCGGAATCGATAACAATCCGTATTTACCGGCAGGAACCGGTTTGCCGCCGAATTCAACATCTTCACCAAAGGTGATGGTAGTGGCCGCATTAGCGCCGGTACGCCAAACCTTTCCGTAGGGAACCAGATCGCCAAAGATTTTACGTCCACGGATAGCCGGACGGGAATAGGAAATTTCCACATTGGATAAGGCGAATTCCTGTTTGATGGTGGTAGCCGGACTAGCAGTTGGCGTTTTCAGTTGCTGTGCCCCGGCATCCTGAAGCAGGAAAAATGCCAGCGACAAGGCTAAAATGATTTTTTTCATGACGAGCTGAATTTAGAACTGTAAATATAAAGGCTTAATACGAATGGCTTTCGCAGCGTTTGCCCTCTTTCGAAAATAATATGGCAAACGGGCAGGATTAACATAAATGATTTAAGGGGGGGCCTCAGGACCTAAATGCCGGATGATAACGATGCAGGGTATTCCTCAGGAATTCGCGATCGAGATGGGTATAAATTTCCGTGGTGGTGATGCTTTCATGGCCCAGCATCTCCTGTACGGCCCGCAGATCGGCACCGCCTTCCACCAGGTGCGTGGCGAAGGAATGGCGAAACGTATGCGGCGATACATTTTTCTTCAATCCCGTTTTTTTAACCAGATCCTTAATCATTAAGAAGATCATCACCCGGGTGAGTGGCTGACCGCGCCGGTTCAGGAATACAATATCTTCCGCACCCGCCTGAACCGGCTGGTGAACCCGCACGTGATCGATGTAAATAGTAAGCTGACGCACCGCCTTGTCGCCAATCGGTACCAGTCTTTCCTTATTGCCCTTTCCAATAACCCGGATGAATCCGCTGTCGAGGTAAAGGCAGGATAACTGCAATCCCACCACTTCGCTCACCCGAAGTCCGCAACTGTACATGGTTTCGAGAATGGCTTTGTTGCGTTCGCCTTCGGGTTTGCTGAGATCGATAGCGTTGATCAGCAGTTCGATTTCTTCGAAACTCAGGGTGTCGGGCAGACTTCGTTTAAGTTTTGGTGATTCCAGCAGGGCACTGGGGTCGGTCGGGCTGATCTGCTCGGTCAGGCAATACTTAAAAAAACTGCGCAAGCCGGATAATATCCTTGCCTGCGAGCTCTCCGTCATGCCCAGTTCGGTGATCCACTTAACAAATGCCTGCAGTTCCTTCAGCTCTATCCGGTCTGGAGAAACTGCCAGATTCTGCAGCTGCAGGTAGCGGGTAAACAGATCCAGGTCGTGCAAATAGGCGTCCACCGAGTGGTTGGCCAGTGATTTCTCGAGTCGGAGCCAGGCTTTAAATCCATTTTTATAAGCTTCCCACATTAAAGCAAATTAACGCATTGAATCTATTATATTGCGTTTTCTTAAACCAGCGAACGCATGGATCTTGTGCATAATCCCCGTACTGTTAACCTGCGGCAGTTCAAAAAGCAGGTTGTGGAAAATAAACGCAAACTGAGAAGGTTCTTAACCAAACTGGAAAACGACCGTCCCCGTGGAATCGACTCCATCACGCCTGTAATTGAAAAGGAAGTTTGGGAAGAAGTGGATTGCCTCACCTGCGCCAACTGTTGTAAGAAAATGAGTCCCACTTTCACCAATAAAGACCTCAAACGCATATCCGCCCATCTTAATATGACCGTGGAGGCTTTCAAAAAGAAATGGCTTTATTACGATAAAAAGGATGGCGACTGGATGAACGTGAAACAGCCCTGCCAGTTTCTCGATTTAAAAACCAATATGTGCGGAATTTATGAAGTGCGTCCGGCTGACTGCGCCGGGTTTCCCCATCTCTCGAAAAAGAAGGCTATTGACTATATGCATGTGCATAAGCAGAATATTGAATATTGCCCGGCTACCTACAAGATGGTGGAAAAGATGAAAGCCGCGCTTGCCTTAGTGAACCTCAGCAGGTAGGGGAGTTTGGCTCAGGACAGATCCAGGAAATGCCGGATCTCCGTTTGTTGCCCGCGAATGCTGATGGCCAGCACATCGAAGGAGATACGCTGCCATTGCGGATGCTCTTCCAGATAAGCTTCGGCTCCCAGCTTTAATCGGTTCAGCTTCACCGAATGTACGGCCGATTCGGGCAGACCGAAACAATTGCTGAACCTTGTTTTCACTTCCGTGAAATGCAGTGTTTGTCCGCATACAGAAATGATATCAATTTCCACACGCCTGTATTTCCAGTTGCGCTCCAGGATGCGGTGACCCTGTTCTTCAAGGAAACGAATCGCGGTTACTTCACCGAAACGCCCCTTTCGTGAATTCGCGTTCCCCACAATCTGATTTTTATTATTTTCGACCCCTCTATGGATGTACAAAATAAAATCTTTGACCTGGAGGGTAAAGTACAACCCTATCAATGGGGTGGTTTCACCTATATTCCGACCCTCTTATCACGGGAGGTTATCCCCGGACAACCTTCTGCTGAATACTGGCTGGGTGCCCATACCGCAGCCCCTTCCATTGTAAATGGTAACCGTCCGCTTAATGAACTGATCAGCGAACATCCCGAGTGGCTGGGCGCGAAAGTGCAGTCGGCATTTGGCAGACTTCCCTACCTGCTCAAGGTGCTGGATGTGAAAGATATGCTGAGTATTCAGGTGCATCCCAGCAGGGAAAGTGCGAAAAAGGGATTTGCGCTCGAAAATGAGGCGGGCATCCCCCTGAATGCACCGCATCGTAATTATAAGGATGATAACCACAAGCCCGAACTGGCTTATGCACTCAGCGATATGTGGTTATTGCACGGATTTCGCAGCGCAGCATCGCTGAAAGAAGTGCTGCAGGAGCGTCCGGAACTCCAATTCCTGCTTCCTGTTTTTGGCGAGGATAATTATGCGGCGCTATATCGGTTTGTGATGGAAATGCCGCAGGAGGAAGTGAATCGTCATCTTCAGCCTTTGATTGACCGGATCAGTCCGCTTTATCTCGATAGCAAACTGGATAAAACCAATCCCGATTTCTGGGCTGCCCGGGCGGCGATTACCTATAACACTGCGGATCGCATCGACCGCGGTATTTTCAGCGTCTATTTCCTCAATGTGGTGCGTCTCGAAAAAGGGAAAGCCATCTTCCAGGATGCGGGCTTGCTGCATGCTTATCTTGAAGGGCAAAATGTGGAGATCATGGCCAATTCAGACAATGTGTTGCGCGGGGGATTAACACCCAAGTATGTGGACGTGCCCGAACTGATGAAGCATGTTCATTTTGTGGAAACCATACCGCAACCGCTCGATGGAACCAGTTTACAACCGGGCGAACAGGCTTTTATCACTCCGGCGGAAGATTTTGAACTGCACAAGCTGACGCTCGCGGCAGGGCAGAGCCTGAAGATTCAGTCGCCAACCGTCGAAATTCTGCTGGTGATAGAAGGGGAGATCAGCGTTTCGGAGATCAATGCCCCCGGCGCGGCGCCGCTCACCCTGAAAAAGGGACAATCCCTGCTACTGACCAGCGGGGCGGCCGTTGAAATAAAATCCGTTGAAAACAGTTTGGCATTCAGGGCAACAGTGCCCGGTGCGGACCAATAAATACCTTAAATTTGCTGCTATGAATAACAAGAAATCCTTACTACTGGCATTTGTATTACTTCTGGTGGTAGCTGCCTTATATCGGATCATTCCTTCCCGTCCGTTTGGTTTTGCTCCCCAGATTGCGATGGCTGTATTTGCAGGCGCCATCATCCGTGATAAGAAATGGGCGTTTGCGCTGCCCCTGTTCTCCATGTTCCTGAGCGATCTGTTGTATCACTCACTTTATATGGCCGGAATTGGTATCACACCCGGTTTCTACAACGGACAGTTCACGAACTATGTACTGTTTGGATTGCTGACTGTCGTGGGATTCTTTATCCGTAAAGTGAACCTGATTCAGGTGGGAGTGGCATCTCTGGTTGCCCCCACGCTTTATTTTCTGTTGTCAAACTTCGCAGTCTGGATGTTTGGAGGCGGTTGGGGACATCCGAAAACTTTTGACGGGTTAATGATGACCTATGCAGATGGTATTCCTTTCTATCAGGGTAACCTTATGGCTACTGTGGTATTCGGTGTCGTACTGTTCGGCGGATACTACCTGCTGAAAGGCAAACAGATTGAAAAAATCGAAATGGCCTAAACGGAATCTGTTACCAGAGTTCCCCGGCGGATGCGGATCTGAATTCGTCTGCCGCCTTCCATTTTCTTCCAGTCTTTCAGGTCGATCCGACCATTACCGGAATCGGATCCCTTAATAATATAAGCTCCTGCGGGAGCTTTTTTATTGTCCCAATGCAACACCGCTCCGGGCTCGCAGGTGTTTACGGTATGCTGATTGGTCCAGATAAACCAAGCATCGTGTTTTCCAAACACCGTTGCGATGCCGTTCTCGTCGATGGCCACTGCCGTTTTTTCGTCCACCCCAATGCCGCGAACGGTTTTCGCCTGCGACTCGCGGATCAGTCGCGCCAGCCAGCTGATATGGCGGCCCTGCCGGTTACGCTGGGTATAATGCGAATCGGTGATGGTTTGTTTCAGTATCGGCGCTTCAATAAAATCGGAGCGTCCGATGGCATTGCCGACATGCCAGGGACTTTGAAGCGCTTCTTCCGAGCGGATGGTGCCGTACTGCGCCGAGAAATAAAATTCGCCGAGGATAGCGCAGCCCGCGCTGGTTCCGCCCACCGGAACCTTTTTGATATTGATCAGATAATTGATGGCTTCCTCAACTGGTGTGTTGCGCCAGTAGTTCACATAGTTCCACTGATCGCCGCCGGCAATGAATAACATTTCCGCATGACGAATCGAGGCCGCCACTTCGGGCAACATGGCTTTTTGCCGGCTGTTAATGATGATGGTTTCAACCGAGTTAACGGTTCCGAGTGAATAGATATAATCGTTGTAGCCATCTGCGCCGGAAGAGCGGATTACCACCACATCGCCGCCGCCGCTTCGTTCGATCATCCATTTCATGGCAGCATCCTGATCCGTGCTTCCGCCGGCAAGCAGCAGTCCCGCCCGGGTGGGCGTTTGCACATCGGCCGGGTCGCCGGTGAGATAGCGTTTCACCGATGTTTCACCGGTATCCGGTGAATTCGTTTGTGCCGGTAATTGTGTCGTGATAATTGTACCCAAACTAACCAGCACGCCTAACCGAAATAAAATTTTCTTCATACCCTAAATTACATATCCCGGGGCGATAAACATCAAACCAGCGATTTCGTGAGCACCAGCTGGTGGCGACAGGGG
>DATCJQ010000509.1:0-3771 GCA_036562745.1 Flavihumibacter sp. | reverse complement strand
GTATTGAAGAGGTTTATCCTGAAGCAGTAGGCAACAAGGACCTGATGCGGAAGCATATCCTGCGGGAACGAAATGTGGAATTCTGTTTTGAGGGCGATCGGTATTATACCCTGACCCGGAGACTGATGATGAACGATCCATCAGTACAAACCATTTACGGCATGAACGTAAACGGCGATGATGGCGGACTGGGTTTTTCCTACACAGGATTTTATACCCGCACGGTGTTCCAGCAGCGGTATTGGAATGATAAGATGTACCTGTTTCCCATTCAACAAACGGATATAGAAAGAAACAGGGCGCTGGTTCAGAATCCGGGCTGGTAATTGATACAAAATATTTCATCATGTATTGAATAAGAAATTATGCTTAGCAATAGAATAAACTCATTTGTATTCTTTGTGCTGTTCGTGGTGGTGGCGGTAACAGGTTGTAAAAAAGAAGACGGATACAGTCACCAATCAGGCGCCCCGATGCGTGTGGACGATTTTGTTGGCAAACAGGGGGGAGGCGGCACCGAAATTCTGATCAGCGGTGTGAATTTTTCAAGTGATCCCGCTGAGATTGAAGTAACCATCAATGGAAATAAACTGGCCGTAATCGGTTCAAACGGCCGTCAGATCATGGCCGTGGTTCCTAAGAAATGCGGCAGCGGAAAAGTGGTGGTTCGTATCGGAAATGATGTGGCCGAGAGTGAGGCCATCTTCAACTATATTTTTACCCGAACCGTAACAACATTTGCAGGTAGCGGCGTGCCGGGATTTGCCAACGGGAAAGGCACCGATGCGATGTTCAATTTCGGGGGACAGAACTGGTATCGCAGTCAGGGTATAGCGGTGGATGATGATCTCAACGTATATGTGGCCGATCCGGGCAACGCCTGCATTCGTAAGATTGACAGTACGGGTAATGTGACCACCCTGGCGGGGAACCCGAATAGTCCGGGGCATCAGGATGGTAAGGGATCCGCGGCCCGGTTTAATATCCCCTATGATGTGGCCGTGGACAATGATGGTAATGTTTATTCGGTGGATCCGGCCAACTGGGATATCCGTAAAATTTCTCCCGATGGTGAAGCGGTAACCCTCGCCTGGGCTTCGCAGGAACCCTGGTCTGTTGCGGTGGACCCTACGACTAACCAGCCCTACTATGCCAGCGTAACCGGAGGTTCGATCTTTCATGTGCCGGGATCAATGCAGAGTAACCCGATTTTAAGTGGACTGGTGTACCCCGCGGGTATTGATTTTGACCGCGATGGCAATCTCTACGTGGTGGGACATGGAGAACACGTGATTTACCGGTTTACGAAAGGCGACTGGACGGGGTCGGTGATCGCAGGACAGCTCTGGGTATCGGGCTATGCGCATGGAGCCGGCACCAGTGCCTTGTTTTCCAACCCATGGGGCATTGCAGTGGATCATCAGGGTAATGTGTATACTGCCGGGAACGGAACCTGGGATGGTGGCACATACAATGCGGATCAGGGAATCCGCTTTATCAAAGCCGGATCCTGGGAAGTGAGTGCCTTCGCGGGCAGCAGCTCGGCAGGTTATGCCGATGCGATCGGCGAAGCTGCCGCCTTCAGCGCACCCACCGGCGTTGCCGTGGATAAAAACGGAACCGTTTACGTAATGGATAAAAACAATCACCGGATCCGCAAAATCGTGTCGGAATAGCCCCTCCACCCGTCGGGTACCCGTCGGGTACCCGACGGGTAGCGTGAGTATGCGGAAATGAAATCTCTTTCGCGCGCGCGGCGGCCTATAGTCTTACAGAAGATCAATCAGTTATGTTTAGTATTCGATTTCGATTCAAATCGACCGGAACCCTATTGTTATGGCTGTTGTTCCTGGCGGCAGAATTAAATGCACAGGAAATTTCATTGGCCGGAGCCTGGAGCTGCCGCCTGGATCCCGACAATAAAGGAGTTCAGGAGCGATGGTATGAACAGCGTTTTGAACTGCCGGTGCGATTGCCCGGAACCCTGGATGATAATGGAATCGGGGAGAAGCCAACCCTGAGCGACGACAGTCTGACCAAACAGGTATTACTCAATCTGACGCGAAAACATCGCTATATCGGGGTGGCCTGGTACAGGAAAGAAGTGGAAATTCCCGCCCACTGGCGCGATAAGGACGTGGAGCTCTTTCTGGAACGCGTGCTTTGGGAAGCCAGGGTTTGGGTTGATGGCCGGGAAATGGGGATGCAGGAGAGCCTCAGTACGCCGCAGCGTTTCAATATGGGTGTTCTAAAACCGGGGCGTCATTCTATCGTTCTGCGCGTTGATAACTCAAAAAAATATGATATCAGCGGCCCCCAAAATTTCGCGCACGCTTACACCGACGGTACGCAGATTATCTGGAACGGGGTGATCGGCAGGATGACAATCCGTGCACTCGAAAAATGCCGTGTAACGACCGTTCAGGTTTTTCCGGATATTGAGAAGGGGACGATCAGTGTTCGCTCGGGTGTCGTGAATACGCTGGACCAGAATCGCAAGGTGGAGCTCGAATATGCAATCTTTTATGGAGATAAGCTTCTGAGTCGGCAGCGCCAGCCCCTTATGCTTGCACCCGGAGGAATCCAACTGGTTCAAACAATACCAGTTAGAAATCCGCAAACCTGGGATGAGTTCAATCCGGCACTCTACCGGCTTCGGTTATCCATAAAAACGGATGGCAGCACCAAAACCGAACCGTGTTGGGTAAGTTTCGGCATGCGAAAATTTTCGGGCGAGCAGGGATTGTTGCACCTGAACGGCCGACGCATTTTTCTGAGGGGTACGCTGGAGTCGGCCATCTTTCCGTTAAGCGGTTATCCGCCGATGGATAGGGATGGCTGGCTTAAGGTATTTGCAAGTGCCCGTGCATACGGTTTGAATCACCTGCGGTTTCATTCCTGGTGTCCGCCAAAAGCCGCATTTGAAGTGGCGGACTCTTTGGGGTTCTATCTGCAGGTGGAGAACCCGCTCTGGATCACCAATCTAGGACAGGATAAGAATATCATTCGGTTTATCAGCGAGGAAGCGGCACGAATTCTTAATGAGTATGGCAACCATCCCTCGTTTGCATTCTGGAGTATGGGCAATGAACTGGAAGGCGATTTTGATTATCTGCATGCGTTGGTGGACAGTTTGAAGAAAGTTGATTCCCGCCGCCTCTATGCCTCCACTTCTTTCAGTTTTATGGGCGGACATGGAGCCGGTCCTGAGCCCGGCGACGATTTTTTTGTTTCACAATGGACTAACAGCGGTTGGCTAAGGGGACAGGGCATATTCAATGATCAACCGCCGGCATTTGACAAGGATTACAGTGCATCCCTGAGGGGGCTGAACGTTCCGGTAATTTCCCATGAAATCGGGCAGTATTCGGTTTATCCCAAGCTGGACGAAATCGGTAAATACCAGGGCGTGCTAGATCCGCTCAATTTTAAAGCGATCAGGAAAGATTTAGAGCGCAAAGGGTTGGACCATTTGTGGCCTGCTTATACGACTGCCAGTGGCGCTCTGGCCGCTGCCTTGTATAAGGAGGAAATTGAACGGGCATTAAAAACAAAGGGATTCAGTGGGTTTCAGTTATTGGATCTGCATGATTTCCCGGGACAGGGCACGGCGCTGGTCGGACTGCTCGATGCGTTTTGGGATAGCAAGGGCATTATCGCCGCCAGTGAATTCAGGCAGTTTTGTTCGCCGGTAGTGCCGCTGGCACGATTTCCCAAGGCCGTTTTCCAGTCAGATGAGAAATTTCAGGCCAGTATCGAGATAGCCAATTT
>DATCJQ010000496.1:0-7412 GCA_036562745.1 Flavihumibacter sp. | reverse complement strand
GAGCTGTAATACATGCACCGGTTTTTTCAAACCTAATAAAATCGGGCCAATAGCATCGGCACCGCCCACTTCTTTCAGCAGGTTATAGGCAATATTCCCCGAAGCCAGGTTGGGGAAGATCAGGGTATTCACATCCTTGTCTACCAGTTCGCTGAAGGGATAGTTTTCTTTCAGAATTTCCTTGTTAAACGCAATGCTGGCCTGCATTTCACCGTCCACCACCAACGAGGGATTGCGTTCCTTCACCAGTTTGCGGGCCTTGGCCACCAACTGCGCCTCGGGGGATGCACTGCTTCCGAAATTGGAATAACTCAGCATCGCGATCCGTGGTGTCAGGTTGAAATTCCGCACTTCCTTAGCCACCATCAGGGTAATTTCAGCCAGTTCCTCGGCAGTGGGATTGAAGTTCACCGTGGTGTCGGCCATGAAAATGGGACCTTTTTTCGTCAAAAGCAGGTACATGCCCGCGATTTTGTTGACGCTGTCCTCCGTACCAATCACCTGCAACGCCGGACGAATGGTTTCATCGTAATTACGGGTCAGGCCGGAAATCATCGCATCGGCATCACCGGTTTCCACCATCATACAACCGAAATAGTTCCGGTCTTTCATGATCTTGACAGACTCATATTTGTTCAGCCCCTTACGCTGTCTTTTCTGGAACAGAATCTGTCCGTACTGACGGCGTTTTTCTTCCTGCTCATCGCTGCGGGGATCAATAATGGGAATACCATCCAGGTCAATCGAGTTTCCCTCGGCGATCCGGCGGATCTTGGCCTCATTACCCAGCAGGATGGGGTAAGCCACGCCCTCTTCATATACTATGGATGCGGCTTTCAATATTTTCAGGTTATCGGCTTCGGCAAATACCAGTCGTTTCGGATCGCGACGGGCTTTGCTGCCAATCACACGCATCAGCTGGTTATCGATACCCAGGCGATTATTCAGTTCCTCCTTATAGGCATCCCAATCTTTAATAGTGGTGGTGGCCACTCCGCTTTCGATGGCTGCTTTGGCAACCGCCGGCGCAATGGCCGAAAGGAGCCTCGGATCCAGGGGTTTTGGAATGATATAATTCGGTCCGAATACAATATTCTTTTCATTGTAGGCCAGGTTCACGATATCCGGAACCGGACTCTTGGCCAGATCGGCAATCGCGTGCACGGCCGCCAGTTTCATGGCTTCGTTGATCTGGGTGGCACGCACGTCTAGGGCTCCCCGGAAAATGAAGGGAAATCCCAGCACATTATTTACCTGATTGGGATAGTCGCTCCGTCCGGTTGCCATAATCAGGTCCTTACGCGCCGCGATCCCTTTCTCATAGTTGATTTCGGGATCGGGATTGGCCATCGCAAATACGATGGGGTTTTTGGCCATGCTCTGCACCATTTCCGTGGTCACCACATTGCCCACGCTCAGTCCCAGGAAAACATCGGCATCCTTCAGGGCTTTTTCGAGGGTCCAGTCGGATGATTTCACCGCAAAGGGCGTTTTGTCCTCGCCCAGATCGGTTCTTCCCGCGTGCAGCACTCCGTCCTTATCGAACAGGATAAAATTCTCCGGGCGCGCCCCCAGCGATACATACAGTTTCACGCAGGCCATGGCAGCGGCACCCGCACCATTTACCACGAAACGTACTTTTTCAATCTTTTTCTTCTGTAATTCCAGCGCATTCAGCAGGGCCGCCGAACTGATAATGGCCGTTCCATGCTGATCGTCGTGCATAACGGGGATCTTCATGCGCTTTTTCAGCTCCTTCTCAATATAAAAACACTCGGGAGCCTTGATGTCTTCGAGATTGATCCCGCCGAATGTCGGCTCCAGTGCCGCTACGATCTCCACAAATTTTTCGGGATCCTTTTCGTTGATCTCTATATCAAATACGTCGATATCGGCAAAAATCTTGAACAATACACCCTTGCCCTCCATAACGGGCTTGCCTGCTTCCGGCCCAATATCTCCCAATCCCAATACTGCAGTGCCATTCGATATCACGCCCACCAGGTTGCCCTTGGCCGTGTATTTATAAACTTTTTCCTTGTTGGCAGCGATCTCTTTACAAGGCTCGGCTACACCCGGACTGTAGGCCAGCGACAGATCACGCTGGGTTTTGGCTTCTTTGGTGGGTACCACTTCAATCTTTCCCGGTCTTCCTTTCGCATGGTACTCAAGCGCCTGTGATCTTCTGGTTTCTTTACTCATACGGGGTGCAAAATACGAATGGATGTTCGCAAAAAAAGATTTGGCGGTTAAATAAAAGCTCCTACATTTGTACTGTATTAGTTCAGTAGTACACTAAAACAATAAGTCATGATCTCATTGCAGCAAGTGCATTTCAGCTACCGGAGCAAGCCGGTGTTCACCGGTTTGTCGCTGGATTTGCAGCCCGGACATATATACGGCCTCCTGGGAAAAAACGGCACCGGCAAGTCCACCCTGCTCCGCCTGATCGGTGGTCTGCTGTTTCCTAAAAAGGGAAGCCTGAACGTATTGGGATTCGATCCCTCCAGGCGCCAGCCGGCATTTTTACAGCAGGTATTCCTGGTGCCCGAGGAATTTTATCTGCCCAATGTGCGGATAGATCAGTTCCTGAAAGCCAATGCCGGTTTTTATCCGCAATTCAGCGAGGAGCAGTTCCGGCAGCACCTGCGCGATTTTGATATTCCCGATGAGCAGCACCTGCAGGAAATGAGTTATGGTCAGAAGAAAAAACTGCTGATCAGTTTTGCCCTGGCCTGCAATACACCCATTCTGTTGATGGACGAACCCACGAACGGACTGGATATCGTGAGCAAGAGCCAGTTCCGCAAAGTGATGGCCGGCGCGGTAAGCGAGGAAAAATGCATTTTGATTTCCACCCACCAGGTGAAGGACCTCGAAAACCTGATCGACCGGATCACCATCATCGATGAGGGGGCTATCCTGTTTGATCAGACTATCGGACGGATTACCGACCGATTGCATTTCAAGATTTCCTTCGACAGTGAGGAAGTTCGTTCCGCGCTTTACAAGGAGACCTCGCTCAAGGGGAATGCCATCATCCTGCTGAATGAAGCGGGAGAGGAGGGGCGGCTGGATCTTGAAATGTTGTACAAAGCCATCATCACCAATAGGGATGCCGTACAGGAGGCATTTAAATAATTGAGAACCTTCATACTTTTTTTATGAATAATACATTCAGTTTCGAAAGGCTATTTGCGCTGATCCGGAAACAATGGATCGAAAACAGCCGCTTTTATATGCTGGGTACTCTGGCCCTTCTGGGCTTGATGACCATCGCGCTGGTTCTTTTCTGGGTAAGCATGGACGGTTATGCCTGGGATGAGCGGACTGCTTATGTTATTTACCTGGCTGGTCTGTTCATTGTGGGCAGTATTTATGGAAGCATCAGTTTTTCGGTCCTGGGCAGCAAGGAAAAAGGACAGTACTGGTTAAGTATTCCTGCCAGTCACCTTGAAAAACTGATCACCACAATTTTATACAATACAATGTTCTTTTTTGTGGTGTACACAGCCTGTTTCTTTCTGGTGAAATTTGGTGCCCAGCTTTATATAGAAAACACTGCGAGGACTGTTGAAGGCGCCTCGTTCACACCGATTGACTGGAACGGATCTTTCGGCACGGAGCTGGGATATTTTATGCTACTCTATTTCACGTTGCAGACACTTTATATACTGGGGTCGGTCTACTTCAAACAATATGCATTCATAAAGACCACGATCATCGTTTCCGTGTTGTGCTGCATACTGATTTTTGTGTTTGCAAAAACAGCAGAAACTATGTTCAGTGGTTATAATTTCAATTTGAAGGGATTGGAGCTCCGCTCTTATCAGGATGATAATGGGGTTTACAGGTCCTATTCCCTGGGCGAAGACCTGTCGCGTGTGCTGGGCTATATATTGAAGTATAGTTGGGTGCCACTGTTCTGGGTTGTTACCTGGTTCCGCCTTACGGAGAAGGAGATCTAACCGTTCACATTAAACGAAATTAATCATGCAATTCAATAATACCGGGCAGGCTATTTACCTACAAATCGTCGATTATGTGTGCGAGAAGATCCTGTTGGGTGAAGCTGCACCAGAAGAGAAGCTGCCGAGCGTAAGGGAGTTGGCTATGCAGTTGGAAGTGAATCCCAATACGGTGATGCGGGCCTATGATTTTCTGAAACAGCAGCAGATTATCCATGACCGTCGCGGCATCGGATATTTTATCAGCGAAGATGCGAAGGCCAATGCGCTGACTTACCGCAAGCAGGAATTTGCCGACAACGAATTGCCGGCATTTTTCAGAGTGCTGTTTATGCTGGGAATGGAACCCAAAGACCTCGAGCCTGCATTTCAGGCATTCAAAAATAAATACGTAAGAGCCTAAACTTTATTCAGATGAAAACGAGTAATAAAATACTGGCAGGTATGGTGATTGCCCTTTTGCTGATTCCCACCTGCATAATGATTGCGCTGGCCATTAAGATCAAAAACGATGACTTTGAAATCAGGATAACGGAGTGGGAAAGGAGTGCCCGCGCCAATAAAAAGATTAACAATACGGAGGTAATGAAACTCACGGCACCGGTTGGGTCGGCCCTTGTTTGCACCATTCATTATTCTGACAGTGTGTATTACCGGAAATACAGCAGGGGGGATAGTCTTTCTGTGGAAACACAGGGAGATACCCTGTCCTTCACCGTTATTAAACGAGGAGGCAAAGAAAACGAGGGCGCCAATGAACATGATGATAATCCTCTTCATGTGGATGTTTTCATGCCTTTCCGTGGTCTGCTGATGCTCGACGGTGCGGAAGTCAAAATTGATTCACTTGCTCCCGATACCGAGCTGCAGGTTGAAATGGTTAACAATAGCAGATTTATCACCGCGGAAAAGCGACCGACCCGATTTTCATCGCTTTTTGTAAATGCGCTCGATTCGCGAATTCATGTGGCAGGCAATACAAGTATCGATAACCTTAAACTAAACCTCCGGGGTAAGTCCGTAGCCGAGTTACAGATTGGGGCTGAGATCGGTTCCGTCAGTGGCAGCCTGGAACAAACGGCACATGTTTCGGGTCCTGCTAAATGGCTCTATCAATTGAAGCCGGTGGGTGATTGATCAGATTCGGGTATAATCAGATTCGGGTAGCCGTCACCGGATTTCCGCCAGTGCACCGAATAGGGCCATCAGGCCGATACCGGTTTCTATTGCAGATTCATCGACATTGAACGTGGGCGTATGTACACCAGATACTATGCCCCGTTCTTTATTCATTACGCCCAGGCGGTAAAAACATCCAGGGATTTTTTGGGAGTAGTAACCGAAATCCTCCGCACCCATTCTGAGTTCGGTTTCATCCACCTTATCGGCGCCCATGTATTCCACCGCCAGGCCTTTGGCCACTTCGTGCAGTTCCTCATTGTTATATACGGAGGGATACCCCACGTCAATATGCAGATTCACTTCCGCTCCCATAGCACGCGCCGTGCCTTCCACAATATTGCGGATCAATTCATGCGCTTTGAAACGCCATTCCTCGTCCATGGCCCGGAAAGTACCCATCATTTTCACTTCACTGGGAATGACATTGGTGGTATGTCCGCCCTGAATGGATGTAATGGATAAAACGGATGGCTGTTGTGGGTTGCAGTTGCGGCTGATCACCTGCTGCAGGGCCACCACAATATGAGAGGCTACCAGAATAGTGTCGGTGGTAAGATTGGGAGCTGCTGCATGTCCGCCGGTTCCTTTCACGGTGATATAAATTTCGTCGGCACTGGCCATCACTTTACCGGCGCGGAAACTGATTCTTCCCACGGGCAGCTGGGGGTGAACATGAAGCCCGAAGATGGCAGCGGGAGCGGGGTTTTCCAGTACGCCATCGCGGATCATAAAGCTGGCTCCGCCCGGATTCTTTTCTTCGCCGGGCTGGAAAATGAGTTTAACAGTGCCCGTCCATTGGTCTTTCAGCTCCTTCAGTATTCTGGCTGCTCCCAGGAGGCAGGTGGTATGCACATCATGACCGCAGGCATGCATTACGCCCGGGTTTTGCGATTTGTAGGGGATATCATTTTCTTCCTGGATTGGCAGGGCATCCATATCGGCTCTGAGGGCAATGCAGCGCGATTCGGGATTTTTACCCTCGAGAATTCCCACCACACCGGTTCCTGCCATTATGCTAAAAGGAATACCCAGTTGGCGCAGGTGTTCCTGCACAAATGCACTGGTTTCGTATTCCTGATAACTTAGTTCGGGATGTGCATGTAGATGCTGCCGGATCGCTATATACTCTGCCGCATAGCTAGCTGCTTTCTGCCGTATCTGCTCCATTAAAGCCATGGCGCAAATATACAGGAAAGAGAATCAGGCAGGAAAGAGGAATCAGGGCTCAGGGCTTCTGTCGGGATTCACTTCGATCACGTCATTCACGATATAAACATCGCGCTGGAACTCTTTGGAAAGCTGACGCTGATAGGATTCGGCCTTTTGCCGGTCCTCAAAATTGCCCACCCGAAGTCTGAAATAGGGAGCCTGGTAAAGCAGGTATGCCTTGAGTTCGGGGAATTTGCGGTACACCGTGCTCTTGGCCTGGATGGCGGCGTTGCGATCGGTGGTGTTAATCACCTGAATGCGGAAACCGGGCACATTGCGCCGCGATTCGCGGGTGGTGATTTCGTTGATCTCGGTCTGCTTTTTCACGAGTTGGTCGAGCCGGGGATCTTTCTTCACGATAATGGTATCAGCTACCGGGTTCGCATAACCGAAGCCGGCCGCCAGACAGAAAACGAGTAAAAACGATAAGGGTTTCATATGGTTAAGCTAAAACAAATTCCCGGCCAATTTGATGGCTTAACAATTTTTTTAACCGAATACTAATGCCGTTGGCTTTCATATTATTGCAGGGTATAATATTCGCCGGCTTCCTGAAAATTCGGCTCAGGATCGTTATGGACCGGGGCATTTACGACCGGGGTTTCGTGTATCAGTATCCCTGCTTACCCGCTCCGCCCGTCACGATGGCCACGCTGGCACTGCATCCCAGGCGGGTGGCACCGGCCGCTACCAGCTGGCTGGCGAAGGCAAAATCGCGAATCCCACCCGAAGCCTTGATCTGCACATTGGCGGGCAGGTGTTGACGCATCAGCTGCACCGCCTCCAGGGTGGCGCCTTTTTCAGCATAACCGGTGGAGGTTTTCATGAAGTCAATACCCAGTGTTCCCAGTTTCTCACAGCAGGCAACAATTTCCTCATCGGTGAGGATGCCCGATTCGATGATCACTTTCAGCACCCGGTCCTTATTGCGGCAGACTTCCACCAGCAGGGCCACTTCCTTTTGAAGATAGTTCCAGTCGGCCTGGCGCAGGGCGATCAGGTTGATCACCATATCAATTTCATGGGCGCCGTCTACAATGGCCAATACTGCTT